>CBFGXY010000197.1:0-4236 GCA_965652945.1 uncultured bacterium | reverse complement strand
TCAGGAACGCGAGCAGGACGAACGGCGACGAGGTCAGACGGGCGAGGATGTAACAGCCCGTCTCTGCCTGTTATGGCAAGAGATCAGGTTCGAATCGCCGAGGGAGTCAGTGTTGTTGCCGATTCAGTCCAGAGTCTTGCGAGAGAGCTCGCCCAGATCAATCGGGAAGCGCAGCGCCACACGGGCGAGGCGCTTCGTGAAATGGAGCGCGCGACGGAATCACTCGTTGAACGGACGTCCCGCTCGGCCGGAGTTCATCAACGTGCAGGGATGACCCATCTGAATGAACTTGGGCTGATGCTGAGCGATCTGCTTGATCAACTGATGAATCAGGCAGGGGGAGGAAGCGGCGATGGGATGTCGGCTCAGCAAATGGCCCAGCAGCTACAGCAGATGGCACAGGATCAACAGCGCCTCAACTCGGAGATCCAGCAGATGCTGAACGATGCGGCGGGCGATCGTCTCACGAGCGACATGCAGGAACGACTGCGTCAGAAGGCTGCGCAGCAAGATGCAATCAGACGACAGCTGCGCCAGTTGAGTCGTGATCCGGCTGCCCGAGACAATCTTATGAATGAGCTCAACCGCATTGCCGACCAGATGCAGGAAACTATCGAGGAACTGCAGGAACGCGGAGCAAGCAGACCGACCATCGAGCGGCAGCAGCAAATACTTACACGCCTTCTGGAGGCGGAGAAGTCGCTTCAGGAACGCGAGCAGGACGAACGGCGACGAGGTCAGACGGGCGAGGATGTAACACGCGAGAGTCCACCGGAAGTGCAGCGCTCCGAAGAGATGGAGCGGCTCCGGCGTGACTTACTTCGCGCTCTCGAGAGCAACTATGCGCCAGATTACCAGAGTCTCATCAGACGATACTTCGAGCTGCTCCAGAGAGAAGTAGAGCAGACCCCGTAATGAATCGCGCGCAGACTCGTGCAGACAAGGCACGCACATGAACTTGGTTTGCCGTCCTATGCACGTTTTTGTATATTCAGCGGATAGCCGGGCTTTAACCAGACTCATCTGTCCGACTCGTGGAGACGCATTTCACCGGCCTCTAACTACTGCACGGCATGGCACATGAGCGCCCGCTTACTCACTGTTCTTCCACAGACTCACACGACGACGCATGGCAACCCCTACGAGGATACTGTTTGTCTCTGACGAGGTAGCCCCCTTCACCGAGAAAACCGAGACCGCCAGCCTCGTCCGAACTCTTCCAGAACTGCTTCAGGATACCGGAGAATTTGAAGTCCGAATCCTCATGCCGCGGTACGGTACAATCAGCGAGCGCCGCAACCGACTACATGAAGTGATTCGCCTCTCAGGCACCGAAGTTACAATAGGAGATCGGACGGAGACACTGAAATGTAAAGTGGCCTCCATCCCGGGCATCCGGCTGCAAGTCTATTTCATGGACAACCGGCACTACTTCAAGCGAAAAGGCATTTACCGGGATAAGCAGGGGAAGTTGTTCGAGGATAATCCGGAGCGCGCACTCTTTTTTGCCGATGCAGCGCTCAAAACCATTGGCAACCTTGGATGGAAGCCCGACATCATTCACGCCTTCGGCTGGATTTCCGGTTTCGTGCCGATGCTGACGCGGACGACCTATCAGTCAGATGAGGTCTATCAGGGAGCGCGCGTCTTCTATACACCGAATCAGGTCGACTTCGAAGCACCAGTAGTCAAAGAATTCGCGGACGTCGCAGAAATTCCTGAGTCAACGATAGGAAAAGGAGCCGTCGAAATTGGGCGCGAATTTGCTGACGGAGTCATCCTGCCACCTTCCATGGCTGACGACAACGAGACCGCAGCCTTTTCGGCCGATACGGAGACGTGGCTCGACCAGGCACTCACGCTTTATGAAATCGCCGTAGACGGCGTCACCGCCTGATCACCTCCGTCACATTTGGTCATCAACGAATGCCCTTCCGGAAGCGCTGCCGGGAGGGCATTTCCGTTATGCGGCTACTTCAGCTTCGCTTTTTCTCGAAACAGATCAGCCCATCTATGGTACGGCTGTTCGTCCGCACAATATTCCGGTGGTTCGGACGGTTGATTCCCCAGTCCCAAGCGATAACGATTCCCACACTTTATGCCTTCCTTACGCCTGCTGGTCGCATCCCTGATTGGCATTGCGGCATTCTCACTGTCGGCGTGTGATGACCCCACCAGTGTCGGTACTGATATTATAGGCGACCGGGGCGGAGTTCCTCAGGTCCACGACCTCTCCCCCATCAGCATCGAGTCGAGCACACTGCCCCCCATCACGGGAAATAACGAGCGCACGTTACTCGGCTACCTCGACGATCCAGTCCTTGGAACGATTCGGGCCCACGCCTACGTCGACTTCTCGGCACCGACCGGTGCAGGCGACTTCCGTGACGGAACAGTATCGTGGGCCGAGATACAGCTGACTCGTGAGTATGTGATCGGAGATACGGTTGGAAACATCCATATCAACCTGTACGATATGCCCGAGGACTGGAACCCGCAGGGAGGCACGGCGGACACGTCTTTCACGCATTCGACTCAGGTGACCTCCTATACGTTTTCTGCAGCCGACACTCTCATTGCCCTCGAGCTTCCGCATGACTGGATCGCTCGCAATGATACCACGCTCCGGAGCACGTCTTTCGCGAATGTGTTCCACGGTTTATATTTCGAAGCGTCCGCCGGTGACGCCGTATTAGGTTTTTCCGCATCCGGGACCACCCTGCGGGCTGCCTCTGGTGCAGATACGGTGACGTTCGCGATGGCAAGGAATCTGACCGCGATTGACCATCAGGATCCTGCCGACCTTCCACCCGGCAGGGTGATCGTTCAAGGGACGGGCGGACGGGCGCTGGATACTGAGTTCAACATGGATCCTCTGCGAGACAATTACGCGCTGAACAGAGCGGTGCTAACGGTGCGTGAAGACTCGCTTACCTCCAAATCGCTGCTTCCGCACGGATATATTCGACCCCGAGCATCGCAGCTCAATCTGTTCGCTCGTCTCGGCAACGGAACCGTCGCTCAAGTAGATGCCGCCTTTAGAAATGAGGACGGCGAATTTGCTTTTCAATCGTCAGATCTCCGATCGCTTGTCGACCAGTATTTACGCGGAGAAGCCGACGTTGAAGCTTTCCTTTTACGCATTCCATCGACCGTCAATTCGCTCGATCATCTCCTGATCCAATCGGAGACAACAAACGTTCCTCGACTGACGCTCACTCTGACCCCACTCCTCGACTGATTTCTCCGACCCGCGACCTATCAGACATGAAGTACAGAATTTTATTTGGGGTGATGTTCGCCGGGATGGCCTTCTGGTCGGTGAACGATGCCTGGGCTCAGGGTACCGGTGACGGCTCGATTTACTCGGCATTCGGTATCGGTGAACTGAGCCGGTTCGGGTCGTCACAGGTCGAGACGATGGGCGGAGGCGGTGCCGCCATGCGATCAGTGAACTACTCCAACTTTTCCAATCCCGCGTCTCTTGGAGATCAGGTCCTGACGCGGATATCGGGCGGTGTCCAGTTCCAGACGATAACGTTCACCGACGGTAACAATTCGAGCCGCCTGGGACAGGGGGCCCTCAACTCCGTGCAGATGTCCTTCCCGCTGATAGAGCGTCGACTTGGACTGGGAGTGAGTCTCTCGCCGTATACAAGAGTAAATTACCGAGTCCGAGAGATGGGTTCCCTCTCGGCTCCCGACAGCGTACTCTATGGTGTTGATTCAGAAGGACGCGGGGGTCTGCACTCGATTCAAGGCGCGATCGGGTATCGACTCTCAACGAATGTGTCAGTAGGCCTGTCGGCGGGATATCTCTTTGGGATTATGGAGGATGGACGCCGCACATTTTTCGTGGGCAGCGATCACTGGGCCACGGAAGTAATGAATGGAACGCGCCTCGGCGGGCTCACCGCTACTCTCGGTACACAGATCGCGCTTCCCGGGCCGCTCTCGGAAATCGACGAAATTTATCTGGGGGCTACGTTCACCATCCCGACGCGTCTTTCAGGAGATCGGGTCAGAACCGTAGGAACCAGCCTCGACCGAGACACGCTTGGCGTCGTCAGCTCCGCATCGGTCGATTTGCCGTGGATGGCAGAGGCCGGAGTGGCCTATCGATTGGACAGTCGCTGGTATTTCGTGATCGACGGCGCCTATGCTCCCTGGAGCACTTTCTCAAGTACCGTTCCCTTTGGAGGATATGATCCTCAAGGACCGAGTCTGATGCGGGAT
>CBFGXY010000196.1:0-4257 GCA_965652945.1 uncultured bacterium | reverse complement strand
GAAGTGGTGCAGCGCTTCGGAAGGAGTGACGACGCAAACAAGGCGCGGCTCGACCTGGGAAAAATTGAGGTTCTCAGAGGCAATTTCGACGGTGCATTGATTCGTTTCAATGGCCTCGTCGATGAACTCCGGATCGGAAATATCGCAGAGGAAGCGCGATTCGAAGCTGCACGTGTCCACTATTATCGCGGAGAGTTCGAAGCGGCACGAGCGCTGTTGAATGTATTGGATGTCAACACGTCGAGCGAGGTTGCCAACGATGCGCTTGAATTGAAGATGATCATCATCGGCAATCAGGGTCCCGACTCATTGAACCTGCCGCTGCACCGATTTGCCGAAGCTGAACTCGATCTTCGCCGCCACAACTTCGACGAGGCACTGGCGACGATCGATGACTTGCTCCGGACCTATGGCCGCCATCAGATTGCGGATGAAGCGCGGTTCGCGCGAGCGTCGATATTTGAAGCGATGGCATCGTACCAGGACGCATGGTCCGCATTTGCCGAGTTGCCGCAGATGCACCCGGAGAGTCATCTTGCAGACCGTAGCCTCTACCGGGCGGCGGCAATCCAGGAGCACGCGCTCTCCGACGTGCCGGGTGCCGTCCAGACACTGACGCGCCTGCTGAGGGACTACCCCGGATCAGTCTACGCCCAGGCGGCTCGCGAACGCATACGTCGACTTAGAGGCGATGCGCTTTGAGAATAAATGATAGAGTGATAGGATGAAAAACGAGAGCGGGGATTCGGCGCCTAGTAGGCCGATTCGATCAGGATTTTGGCTTTCACTTTTTGTTCTCTGGATGGGTCTGGCGCCCGCAACACAGGCACAGGACATCCTCATCCCGATGGATGACAGCCAGAGCGATCACCTCAAGGCGTACGGAATGGCCTATTGGATAATCGATCGGGGAATCGAGGTCGACTGGCTGTTGAACTACCGCGGGGGTTCGTTTCTGACGCGGTCCTCGGAAGAGTTGCGCGGAGAGCTCGCCGTTCGGGGCGTAACCTACGAACTGGTGGATGGACCGGGGACGGCGCGCATAATCTCCGAGGTCGAAAGCGAGAGCAGTAACACGGCCGTTGTGCGCCTCGAGACCACACCTGAAATCGCCGTTTACGCCCCCGATCAGACACTGCCGTGGGACGACGCCGTACTGCTGGCCTTAACGTATGCAGAAGTACCCTACGATATGATCTACGACGAGGAGATCATGTCCGGGGAGCTTTCGAATTATGACTGGGTCCACCTTCACCATGAGGATTTCACTGGCCAGTACGGCAAGTTCATTCAGTACCAAAACCAGCCCTGGTACATCGAGCAGCAGCGGAAGGCGGAAGAATCGGCCCGGTCATTCGGATTCGATAAGGTGAGCGATCTGAAGCTGGCGGTTGCTCAGTCGATACGCGAGTATGTCGGCCAGGGTGGATTTCTCTTTGCCATGTGCTCGGGTACGGAAACTCTCGACATCGCACTCGCGGCGCATTCAGTTGATATCGTGGCTGCAGAATATGATGGAGATCCTGTCGATCCGGACGCCACGACGAAACTGGACTTCAGCCAGACATTTGCATTTCACAACTTCACCCCTGTGGTCAACCCGACCGAGTACGCCCATTCGGACATCGATGCGGGTCTGCCGCCGCCCGCCATGCGCAATCCGCTGGTGGACCACTTTACGCTCTTTGAGTTCAGTGCGAAGTGGGATCCCGTCCCTACAATGCTAACGCAAAATCACGTAGCGAGTGTCAAGGGATTTGTCGGT
Source organism: uncultured bacterium (assembly GCA_965652945.1). Taxonomy (GTDB): domain Bacteria; phylum Bacteroidota; class Rhodothermia; order Rhodothermales; family CAZKDQ01; genus CAZKDQ01. Next base: position 2,492 of record CBFGXY010000196.1, on the reverse strand, counting down.
CAGACGACTTCGTTCGTCAAACGTGTCGTAAAGCCCGGGGTCGTGGTGCTGGCAGAGTCGCCGGGCCGCGACGAGGTCAAGTATCTCCACGGAAGCTTCGGCGAGGGCACATTCACGTTCTACGCCGGACACGATCCCGAAGACTATCAGCATTTCGTGGGCGATCCGCCGACGGATCTGACCTTGCACAAGAACTCGCCCGGCTACCGGCTCATCCTTAACAACATTTTGTTTCCTGCAGCTCGCAAGCAGGAGCAGAAGACGTGATGTGCTGGTCGCTCGTGCGTGTACATCAGTAGGAAACGGGCACGTTCACGTCCTCAACTTCGTCACGTAATAGCGATCCGCGTAAGTGCGGCCGTCCGTCCCAGTACCGGTTGCGGTATCCCCAAACCACGGCCTCAACCAGTCACGTCATCCTCGGATGAAAGAGAAACCGGCATTGTAGGCGTGTCGACCGGCTCTTCAATTTCCGTCGTCATCCGAAGGCCAACGAGGGCCACGACGAGAAGGCACAGAAAGAAGATCCGCGCGGGATTACGCGGCTCGTCGAACAATACGATTCCCAGCACGGCGGCACCAACGGCTCCGATGCCGACGAAGATTCCATACGCCGTACCTATGGGCAGCGTCCGTACGGCGAGGCCAAGGCAGATCATACTCAGCACGATCGCACCTCCGGTCAACAAAGAAGGCACGAGGCGCGTGAATCCTTCCGTGTACTTGAGACCGATTGCCCATCCGATTTCCAGCAAGCCGGCAAGAATGAGGTAGACCCAGGCCATTGTTTTCCGCTACATAGAAATGTTGTGGAGTCGAGACGTCGCGAACTGAAATCAGAATCGCGGCTCACAATATGCCCAACATCAGGAAGAGTTCGATTACGAGTGGGGTGAGTATTGCGGTGGCAATTCCCATCAAACCGATTGCAAGACCTGCGGAGGCTCCTTCGAGTCTTCCTTCCTGAACGGCCTGTGCTGTGCCGATACCATGTGCAGCGGCGCCCATTGCGAGTCCGAAGGCGGTGCCCTCTCTGACGCCGACAAGACGAAGCAAGAAGGGCCCGATTACAGCGCCCAGAACTCCGCTCGCAACCACGACAGCCGCTGAGAGCGAAGCGATCCCTCCCGTTCGTTCCGCGATCCCGATTGCGATGGGTGTGGTCACAGATCGAGGTGCGAGTGACCGTACGACCTCAGGGGAGGCATCCATCATTATGGAGACCGCGACGGCCGAAACGATTCCAACCAGACTGCCCATCACGATGGCAGTAAGTATGGGTTTTGCATGCTTAATGATGGTCTTGCGTCGCTGATAAAGAGGTACGCCAAGTGCGACCACCGAAGGCTCCAGAAACATTTGCAGGAATCGACCGCCAGACTGATATGTGGCGTGGTCGATCTTTAACACGGCAAGCAGTCCAATCAAGACCGCGATGGCGAGGAGCACCGGATTGAATACCGCCAGCCGGACACGACGGTATAGTAGGACCCCTCCATAATAGAGCGCAATCGTCGCGATCAACCAGAATGCAGTTGCCATGAGGTCAGTCCGCTCTTGCCAGATGCTGCTCCACGAGCCCAACCACGAGCAGAACGACTACAGTACTGACGGTGCCCGATACAACGATCGCCGGCCATTGATCAGACAGCAGATCGAAGTAGAGCATCACTCCCACTCCCGGCGGAATAAAGAAGAGCGCCATATTTCTCAGCAGAAGGTCGGAGGTCCGCCTGACATGCCGGAGCTTCACGAGGCTGAAGCGGAGACTAAGGAGCAGGAGCAACATCCCGATCACGCTTCCAGGAATGGGCATATCCAGCGCGACAGAAATCCATTTCCCAAGAGCTAAATGAATAATAATGACGAAAACTCCGATGGCATAATTGATGATAGTTCCGGGCATAGAAGGGCGATACAGATGAAGGCTTATGTTCTGATGGTTGATGATGGGAATGTATCACACCCTGCATAAACCATCATTATCCCCGTCCACAACGATCAGCCGGTCGCCCTTCAAGAGGAGAATCAAAGTAGAACTGTCGCCTATTTCCTAATCGGCCGGTTTCCTACTGCGCAACTTGTGTTAAGAGTCAATGAATAGAAGGTCTTCTAACCTTCTCTGTACCGGCAACAGTCGCCTTTCCAATATAAGGCATAATGCGCCTTTGTATTAATATTTTAAGCAGCGAAGCGCTTTCGGGCATAACTTATTGTCAATGGAAGCGATTCCAATAAAAATGCTTAAACGCAAGCAGGTGGTGTAGGGTGCCCTTGATCTTGCTCAAAGTACTAACGTTATTCGGAAGCACTTCAACAAAACGCGGCCCGATGGCTCTCTCGCACCCACATAGCAACGTCCTCACGACTGCCCCCGGCAGAACGGACGTCGTGTGCCGAGACTTTACGCGTTTTGCCTCGCTTCTCGGCGGGATTATCGACCTGAGACGGATTCGTGAGAACCTTCTTCTTACGAGCCTCCTCCTTATTAG
>CBFGXY010000195.1:0-4272 GCA_965652945.1 uncultured bacterium | reverse complement strand
TAATTTTACTGATTCGAACGTTGGGCACACGCCCGTTTCACTCTCGCATCGGTAACCAACCCGGTGCTCAAAGTAGAGGAATTATACAATGTACGCGATTGTTGAGATAGGGGGAAAGCAGTTCAAAGTTAGTCAGGATCAGACTTTGTACGTCCCCAAACTTGCGGCCGATGTGGATTCGACGGTCGATTTCGATCAGGTTCTACTCGTTGCAAACGGAGAGAACGTAAACCTGGGCACGCCCGTTGTAGATGGTGCACTTGTCAAAGCGACTGTCCTCGGACATGTCAAAGCGGACAAAGTCACCGTTTTTCGAAAAAAACGGCGCAAGCGGTATAAAGTCACTCGAGGTCACCGTCAGCAGTACACGCAGATCAAAGTGAACGAAGTGTCTGTCTGACTCGGGCACAATTAAATTGAGAAGAGACCATGGCACATAAGAAAGGTGTTGGATCTACCAGGAACGGCCGGGACTCCAATCCGAAAATGCTCGGAGTCAAGGTGTTCGGCGGACAATTCGTAACGGCGGGCAGCATTCTGGTGCGCCAGCGCGGAACACGGGTCCATCCTGGCGACCTAGTCGGGCGCGGAAGCGATGATACGCTCTTTGCGAAAGCAGACGGTACGGTCGCCTACACGCGTTCGCGGAATAACCGGCGGTACGTTTCCGTTATCCCAGCCGAGTAGGCCGCGTCACACATTCCTGTTGGTGTTGTAAAGGGCTCTCGCCATTGGTGGGAGCCCTTTCTATTTTGGGCCATGCTCAATCTCCGACACCACTACATTCACCCCGACGGCCATGCGATAGAGTTGCGCGCATTCACGCATGGCCTTCAGCCACGATCCGTTCCTTCGATGATGATGTCCTTCTCGGAAGACTGGCAGCAATTCGGGGTGGATGCCTGGAATGCCGTCCCCAATCGGTGGTGCCCCGAGACAGGCGATACGGTAGGCTGGTGGGCGCTACCCGAGTACCTTGGGGATCAGTTCATCGCTCCGATGCTAAATGCTGCCCCGGGCACATGCATTATGATGCCCAATGTGCATCACATCATGGCGGCACTGCTTTCGTGCCCCGAGTCCAATCTCAGAGGCCGCCGCATTGTTACCACCGGTTCCGAGTTCCCCTCCGTCCTCCACACACTGCAGCGGTGGAAGGATGTATATGGATACGAACTGCTGATCGTGTCCTCTACGCAGGACGGCTTCACAGATGAGAACGCAGTTCTCGAAGCGATATCGACGACCACGGCCGTTGTGGTTCTTAGCCACGTTGGATTTGCGTCTGGAGAGAGGCTAACGGATGCGTTCTTGACTTCCGTTGCCGCTCGATGCCGCGACGTGAACGCCCTGTTCTGGATCGATGGATACCACGCAACCGGCGCTTTCCAGATCGATGTCGAGCGCTACGACGTTGACGTCTACTTCGGAGGCCTCCTGAAGCTTGCCGGCGGATCATCCGGGAATGCGTATCTCTATGTTCGACCAGGTCTGAACCTGCGTCCCCGCCTATCAGGCTGGTTCGGAGGCGCCGAACCATTCGGGTTTCACATAGAGCCGCAGGACTATCCAGACGTGCGACGCCGGTTTATGGGCGGCACACCCGCAGTGGCCTCACTCTATCATTCGGTCGAGGGCCTGCGGATACTTCTGGAAGCCGGTCTGGATCGCGTTCGCGAAGACTCCCTGGCCAAAACGGACCAGGCCGTTAAACGGGTTGACGAACTCGGATTACTACTGCGCTCTCCTCGTGAGCGGTCGAGGCGCGGAGCAATGGTAATTCTCGAAGTAGACAGCGCGGACCGGCTGTGTGCCTATCTCAAGTCCCAGAATATTTTCACCGATAGTCGCCGAAGCAGACTCCTTCGCATGGCGCCCTTCGTATGGAATACCGGTGCCGAGATCGACCGAACTTTTGAGGTGATTGCTTTTACGATACAGACAGGCGCGCACCTTATGGGCACGGTGGATCCACCTGCCGGACCCGTCACCTGATCACGAGATAGTCGAACCGGGCTCGCTCTCCCCTGCCGCCAGAAAGGTCAGTTTCCCATTTCGGTCCTCAGCCATGAGCAGCATACCCTGGCTCTCAAGACCAAACATTTTACGCGGCTTAAGATTCGCGAGAGCGACCACCCGCTTGCCCACGAGATCCTCCGGACGGTACTGCTGGGCGATTCCCGCAAGGATCTGCCGCTTTTCAAATCCCAGATCTACCTCCATCCTCAAAAGCTTATCTGACTTTGGGACTGCGTCCGCCGCCACGACAATTCCCGCACGCAAGTCGAGCTTCGTAAAATCATCGAACTCAATTTGATCGGCCAGAGGCGTGTAGGCTTTCTCCTCGCCCGCCTGCGGTTGGTTCTCTGCTTCCGACATTCTCAGTTTATCGATCTGCTTCTGAATGACTTCGTCTTCAATTTTTGTAAACAGGATTCCCGGCTCACCAAGCTTGTGACCGGTTTCGAGGAGCGAAGTCCCCGCCGCATCCCATCCGATAGTGCCGCCGTTCTCCTCAGGCATACTCGAGCGCACGGCATCGAGCTTAAGCATCTCCCGAAGCTGTCCGGCCGAATCGGGCATGACCGGCTCCATCAGTACACTCAGTGATGCGCAGATTTGGAGCGACACGTGAATCGTATTCCCGCACGCCCTGATATCCGATTTGCGGGTGCGCCAAGGCTCGGTATCATTGAAATACTTGTTGCCCATACGAGCGAGATTCATCGTCTCAAAGATCGCCTCGCGATTTCGATGCGTCTCATAGGCGTGCCCAATTTTCCCCGGGAAAGCGGCGATTCTCGCAAGCACGTCCAGGTCGGTTTCGGACGGATCCACAAGTTCAGGCACACGTCCATCAAAATAGCGCGTCGCGAAGGTCAGCGTCCGGTTGACAAAGTTTCCAAGCACGTCGGCCAGTTCAGAATTGACATGCGTCTGGAAATCCTGCCAGACAAAATCTCCGTCCTTCGTCTCAGGTAACGTAATCCCGAGTGCGTATCTGAGCAGATCCGGCTTGAATTCGTCGAGGTATTCATCCAGCCAGACCGCCCATCCTCTGCTCGTTGAGAGTTTCCGCCCTTCAATGTTCAGAAATTCGTTGGCAGGCACGTTTTCGGGCAGCACGTACTCCCCATGCGCCATCAACATTGCGGGAAACATGATACAGTGGAAGACGATGTTGTCCTTCCCCACAAAGTGCACCAGCCTTGTACCTTCATCCTGCCAGTAACGCCTCCACAGATCGGGATCTCCCTTGCCTTCGGCCCACTCACGCGTAAATGAGACGTACCCGATGGGCGCATCGAACCAGACATAAATCGCCTTTCCGGTGGCATCCACTCCTTCCTGCCGAGCAACATCTTCAGGAACGGGCACCCCCCAGGCAATGTCTCGAGTGATAGCGCGGTCTTTGAGCCCGTCGCTGAACCACGAACGTATTTGCCCAAGCACGTTCGTTTTCCACTCGGGATGCGTAGCGATCCATTTCTCAAGATCCGACTGGAACCGACCAAGCGGCAGGTACCAGTGTGTCGTTTCTCGAAGTTCGGGAGTTGTGTCCGTAATCGCTGATTTCGGATCGATCAGCTCCTTCGGACTGAGCGTTGATCCGCAGTTTTCGCACTGGTCGCCATATGCATCCGGGTGACCACAGATTGGGCACGTCCCTCTGACGAACCGGTCAGCCAGAAAAATATTCGCTTTCGGATCGTAGAGTTGCTTTTCGGTCTGGAGGGTGAAGGTTCCTTTCGAAGCAAGTCGGCGGAAGAAGTCCTGTGTGGTCTCGCGGTGGCAGTCGGATGTGGTACGGCCGTAGTAATCAAAACTCATCCCGAATCGCCGGAAGCTGGCTTCTATTCGGGGATGGTACTCGTCAACGATTTGCTTGGGCGTAATGCCTTCCTTCTGGGCACGGATCATGATTGCCACGCCCAGCTCATCAGATCCACAAATAAAAACTACGTCTCGGCCCTTCATCCGCTGGTAGCGAACGAAAAGGTCGGCAGGAAGATAGGCGCCTGCCAGATGGCCGATATGGATCGGCCCGTTCGCGTAGGGCAATGCCGAGGTAACGAGAAGACGTTCAAAGGAGTCCTGGGCCATAGAGAAAGCCGCCGGCTGATAATCTGACAGTAGTTAACGAAGCTGAGTCCGGTAACGTACGCAATGGGGTAGCGAAGTGATACTCAGCGACGTCGATTCTGCTCTCTTATCAACGCTTCTTAAAAAAGCGGCGTGGCTAAACAGCTCGTGAAACACCATATTATGGTT
>CBFGXY010000194.1:0-4283 GCA_965652945.1 uncultured bacterium | reverse complement strand
GGGGTCGAGCGCACCGTTCGATCTTTTAGACGTCACCTCGTCACTCGAGAAAGCAGCCGTTGATGACCGGATTAGCGCCGTCTGGTTGCAGTTTAAGAACCTGCAGACTTCCTGGGCCACGCTTTACGAAGTGCGCGATGCTCTGATCCGGTTTAAGGAGTCGGGAAAACCCGTCTATGCCTATAGCAACGACTACGGGATGAGTGAGGCCGGCTACTACCTGGCAAGCGTTGCCGACAGCGTGTTCGCGGCGCCGGGATCGATATTCGAGTACAACGGCTTCTTCATCAACTCCGTTTTCTTCAAACGGATGCTGGACAATCTCGACATCGATATGGAGATCATCCGTGCGGGGCGCTTCAAAGCCGCTGCCGAGCCGTTCGTTCGTGAGGATCTATCGCCGGAGAACGAAGAACAACTTGCGGCTATCCTCGACACGCAGAACGAGGTGTTCATGACGGCCGTCAGCCGGTCGCGGGGGTTGGCCGTTGAAGAACTGGAACGGATGGCTGATGAAGCAGCGATTCTGACAGTCGAGTCCGCATACGATGCCGGTTTGCTCGATGGCCTGTTGTATAAGGATGAAGTCGAGGACGTCATCCGGGCCCGCATCGGGGTCGATCCCGAGGACGAATTACGCACCACAACCCTTCGACGCTACGCCGACGTCCCAGAATCTGACGCAGGAATTCGGCGCGGACGCGACGGCGAGATTGCCATCGTGTATGCCTCAGGAAGCATCGTCTCAGGCAGCACCGACAACAATCCCTTCGGCGGATCATCGTCGATAGGATCAGAGACGTTCGCCAAAGCCATGAAGACAGCGCGTGATGACGAACGGGTCAAGGCGGTGGTACTTCGCGTCGACTCGCCCGGTGGATCCGCCTCGGCCTCCGATGTGATGTGGCGTGAGATCGAACTAACATCGGCGGAGAAGCCGGTGATCGTCTCTATGGCCAACCTGGCGGCGTCGGGGGGATACTGGATCGCCACGGCAGGCGACGCCATTATGGCCTCTCCTGTCACACTGACCGGCTCGATCGGCGTCTTCAGCATGATGTTCGACGCGAGTGGATTCTTTGAGGAGAAGATCGGCGTAACGTTCGATGCGGTCCAGACGAGTCCGTATGCGGATCAGTTCTCCGGCGTGCGGCCGCTCTCACCCAACGAGCGGGATCTGATGCAGAACTTCACTGACCAGATTTATGAGCAGTTCCTCGAGCGTGTGGCTGAAAACAGGAGCATGTCGACGTCCGAAGTCGATTCAATTGCGCAGGGTCGGGTGTGGACGGGCCGCGATGCGTACGACCTGGGACTCGTCGATGAACTGGGCACGCTCAAAGAGGCCGTTCAGCTCGCCGCGGATCGGGCCGGCCTGGAGGAAGGATCCTATACCACGAGGGTACTGCCCCGGCCTCTAACCGTGTTCGAGCAGCTCAGTGAGAGCCTTTCCGCGCAGGCCTCCCACGTCGTCAGGCTCGTTACCACAACACCTGAAGAGCGTCGCCTGATTGAACAGATCCGTCCCTATACGGAAGCGCTGCGCGACGTCAATTCCGTGCAGGCCCGCATGTTCATGGACATCGAGATTCGCTGAACGGGGCGTGACGACGAAAGCCTAAATAAGCACGTCACCCGTCATCGCTTCAGGCCGCTCGATGCCGAGCAGCGCCAGGATGGTGGGTGACACGTCGCCCAGTTTCCCATCCTTGATCGGCCCCTGGAATCCGTCCTTGATGATGAGGTGCGGCACAAGGGAGGTCGTGTGCGCGGTATGAGGCGATCCATCCGGATTCATCATCCGGTCGGCGTTCCCGTGGTCGGCAATTATCGAAACCGAATACCCGTGCGCGAGGGCAGCCTCAACCACGACTCTCGTGGCTGCGTCTACCGCCTCCACCGCTTTCACGGCCGCCTCGAAAACGCCCGTATGTCCAACCATATCCGGGTTGGCGAAGTTGAGAACGACGAGGTTATATATCTCTTCGGATAAAGCCGCCGCAGCTTTTTCGGCAATGCCCGCTGCGCTCATTTCGGGTTTGAGATCGTAGGTGGGCACGTGGGGTGATGGTACCAGGATGCGGTCTTCCCCATCAAAAGGAGTCTCGCGGCCTCCGCTGAAAAAATACGTCACATGGGCGTACTTCTCCGTTTCAGCGATCCGAAGCTGACGACCGCCATGCTCGGCAATCACCTCTCCGATCGTCTGGTCGAGGTTGATTTTCGGAAAGGCAACCGGCGAGGGAAACGAGGGGTCATATGGAGAGATCGTCGAGAACCGCACCACCGGTCGATCGGCTCGATCGAACCCCGAGAAGTCGTTAGATACGAACGATTCCGTTAACTGGCGGGCCCGATCCGCACGGAAATTGAAGAAGATGATGGCATCATCCGTCCGGATGCGAGTATTTAGACGACCACCTTTCGGGTCTGGATAATCGATCACGCACGGAAGCACGAATTCATCCGTGACGTTTGCATCATAACTTGCTTGAAGAGCCTCCTCGGCCGAGTCGAAGCGTTCACCGATCCCCCCAACCAGCAGATCATAGGCCGACGCCGTGCGCTCCCATCTTCGGTCGCGATCCATGGCAAAGTAACGTCCGATGATCGAAACGATGCGCCCCACGCCGATCTCGGCAGCGCGAGCCTGAAATTCTCGAACGTATTTGATGCCGTTTCTGGGGTCGGTATCACGTCCATCCATAAAGGCATGCACCAAGACCTGTTCGCGCTGGAGACCTTCACGTCGTGCCAGTTCGAGGAGCGCGTACAGATGATCGATGGACGAGTGAACCCCACCGTCCGAAAACAGACCGATCAGGTGAAGTCTCGTATTATTCTGCGCGGCATGTCGGACCGCTGAAAGAAGAACTTCGTTTTCGAAAAAGTCGCCGTCCTCGATCGCCTTGTCGATCCGCGTAATCTCCTGGTAGACCACCCTGCCGGCTCCAAGATTGGTATGACCGACTTCCGAATTCCCCATCTGCCCCACCGGAAGCCCAACCGCCAGTCCCGACGCCTCGAGCCTGGCGCTGGGATAACGTTCAAAAACCTCATCCAGAAACGGTTTCCTGGCCGCATCGATGGCACTCACCGTCGGATCTTCTGCGATTCCATATCCATCCAGAATGATCAGGATGTGTCGCTGCTCGTTAGTCATTCGCCAAAACGTTCAATGATAGTGGGCACTGGGAAGAGCGGATGAGCGATCCAGTCCTGCGTTTGTTCCGTATCGAGCGGGCGCCCTTTACCCGTTCACACGATAATCCGGCACGAGGCGCGTCGTCTCACCGGTTCGCGTGTTGAACACGTTCATCGACCCGCAAACGGGACAGGCGACCTGATTCATGCCGTACCAGTCCACTTTGACCGACGGCTCATCGAAATACCGATCCGTCGTCTTGCAGTAATAGCGCCCCTTCGACGGGTCCAGGTTCTCGAGCGGCTTCGGCAACCGCAGAAGCCGCTGATAATAGACGCATGCAGGTCGCACCGGACAGATTTCACATTTTGGGCGCCGGGCGATGCAGGTATACCGTCCATGCAGGATGAGCAGGTGATGAGCCTTGCCCCACTCCTTTCTCGGGATGACGCGGCGCAACTGTTTTTCGACCTTCAGTGGCGTGTCCGCATTCCGGGTAATTCCGATCCGGTTCGCTACTCGGAAGACGTGCGTATCCACAGGGAACGCATCCGCCTCGAAGGCAACCGAAGCCACCACCTGTGCCGTCTTGCGCCCCACACCGGGCAGCTTCATCAGATCAGAGATCTTCTCCGGGATTTTTCCATCGAAATCCTCCTGCACCATGCGGGCAAGGCCTACCAGATGCTTCGACTTATTGTTGGGGTAGGATACCGACCGGATGTAAGGGAATACGTCCTCAGGCTCGGCTGCCGCGAGCCGGTCTACGTCGGGGAATGCTTTGAAAAGTTCAGGTGTAACCTTATTTACACGGGCATCGGTGCATTGCGCCGATAAGACGACCGCGATGATCAGTTCATACTCGTTGCGATACTCCAACTCAGTCTGCGGCGTCGGGATCATCTCCCGCAGTGCGTCGAGGGTGAAGCGGGCGCGTTCGGTTCGATTCACGTGACTTAGAAATCGGCTTTGAGGAGGATGTAATCTACGACGTGACTTAATGAACACTTTCTGAACTCGTACTTTCGAGACGGCGTTTGAACATCCTCCAGTAATCGTGCGGCCTTTCCTCTTCCTTCTCTTTGTGTTTACAACGGGGCTTGCTTCGTCGGCAGACGCGCTCCCGCAAAGTCTACCG
>CBFGXY010000193.1:0-4285 GCA_965652945.1 uncultured bacterium | reverse complement strand
GCTTTATGATTGCGTCTAAACGAAGAAAGACGCGGCTGAAAAGCTTTTATAAATGAAAAGGCAAACAAATTTTTTGTACTGATACAATCCTCTACTATCTTCCAAGCTAAATATTTATTTATATCCATTATGAGAAAAACAATTTTTATTTGAATTTGGAATATACTAAATAAACCGCCACACATATGATCAGCGATCTGCCTTACTACCTGGCTGCCATGCCTCCGAAGAAGCCGGATAATACGAAAGGGACCGATGGAGGAAGTGGATCGGATGGGGGTCAGGGCGACCCGCCGCCGTCGCCTCCGTTCGCGCCCTGACGGAACCGTTTTCGGATGAGTGCACGCCGGAAGGTCAGCGGTAGCGGCGAGAACCGCACTCTGATACGGTCGGCACCATAGTTTACTAATTACGATCTCATCCGTGTGAGACCGCCTGGGCGTCTCGGGCCAACTTCAAAAGCCACTGCGCGTAGATTAGTCGCACAGTGGCTTTCTTGTATTCAGCATGCGCCTTCTCAGGTTAAAACTTACCTCCTTCCGTATCCATCGGGAAACGGAGGTCGAATTCAGTGCGGGCGTCAACCTCATTTTCGGGCGCAACGGAGTAGGGAAGACCAACGTCCTCGAAGCTATCCATACGCTGTGTTTGAGTAAGAGCTTCTTGGAGTCGAAAGATCAGTACGTTTTACGTAGAGGTGATCCGTACTACCAGGTGGAGGGGGATTTCCTGGGCGAGAGGCGAGGCAGGCTGTCTGCTCGTGTCGCATTTGTCCCTTCCGAAGGTAAACGAATCCATCTCAATGGTGCACCACTCGAAAGGTTGTCCGACATTGTGGGTACCCTCCCTGTAGTTGTTTTTGCCCCCGATGATTATGTAATCACATCGGGAGGTCCGGAAGAGCGACGCAAATTTCTGAATAACATTCTCAGTCAGGAGCGTCCGTCATATCTGGAAGACATATGGTCGTACCAGCGGGCACTTCGGCAGCGGAACGAACTTCTGGCGCAATTTCAGGGACGCCCCGGGGCGCTCCCCTCCGGCCTGCTCGATTCGTGGAATGCTGAGTTCGTTCGACACGCTTCCAGAGTTATCCACCATCGACAGCTGTTCCTGCAGGACTTCAAGACGTATCTCGAGAGAGCGTACTCGACGATGGAGCACGTAGTGGAGCGGCCTTCAATACGTTATGTTGCAGCAGTCGAGCTTCAACCGGATTCAACCGAGGCGGAGATCGGGGACCTGTTGCACGCGAGGCTCGAGGAGGTGCACGGAAGAGAGTTCGCGATCGGGCGGACGGCCATCGGGCCGCATCGTGATGAACTGCGATTTCGACTGAATGATATGGACGTCCGGCGCTACGCCTCGCAAGGTCAGCACCGTACATTCGGAATGGCACTGAAGCTCGCTCAGTTCTTCTACCTGCGCGAGCGCATGGAAGAAACACCCATCCTGCTACTGGACGACATCTTTGACCACCTCGACCCTCAGCGAACCGAGGCCGTGCTGGAATTACTCACAGGCGCCGACGTAGGGCAATCCATCCTGACCGCGACGCGCCCGGACATTTTCACCGGTTCGGTTGACTTCAAGGACAGCAGCAATTTGCTCATCGCTATGCGACCTGGTGAGCACGGACCAGAAGTATTCGAAGGGAAAGCGCCTGAGAGGATATCAGCCGTCTGATATGCAAACGCCGGCCGGCAGCGATTGTAAATAGAATGTTTTGTTCGGGAAATGCGGAATCCCACGATCGTTCGGAGCGCTTTACTGCAGACTTCGAGCGAGGGGTGCTCTACATTCCCATTAAAGATCACATATCAGAACTCGGCGATTGCCTGATATCTCACCTATCTAAATCATCCTTTAAATAGAGATCATGTCGATATCATCTCGTCAATATGCGATCGTCTGGCATCGGTGGTACGTACTCTTGATGCTGGCGACAATTGCAGTGACCACGGCAGGCTGCGTGGTGCAAAGGAATCCTCTTTCGGGTCAGCGCCGAGCCTATGGATGGACGTGGGAGCAGGAAGTACAGCTTGGCCGAGAGGCGGATCAGCAAATCGTGGCTCAGTACGGACTGTACGATGACCCTCAATTAACAGCGTATGTCAATCGCGTTGCTCAGGATGTTCTCGCAAACAGTCATCTGAGGCGGCCGGACGCCGAGCAGAAATTTCGCGAGACGGAGTTTACGTTCCGGGTCCTCGATAGTCCCATTGTCAATGCCTTTGCATTGCCGGGAGGGTTCGTATACGTAACACGCGGACTGCTGGCACATGCAAATAATGAGGCCCAACTGGCGGTGATCCTTGGCCACGAAATAGGACACGTTGCGGGTCGACATGCTTCTCGACGTGCGTTTCAGCAACAGATGGGTCAGCTGGGTCTCATTGGCGGCGCGGTCCTGGGGCAGGAAGTATTCGGGGGACAGACGGCGCAGGCCATACTTGAACTCGGGGGGACCGCTGCCCAGCTACTGTTCCTCAGGTACAGTCGAGACGATGAGCGAGAAGCCGACCAGGTGGGCGTCGAATATGCGGCCTTGAGCGGTTACCAGACCGGGGAGGCGTCCGAGTTCTTTGGATCTCTGAGGCGCATTGGCGAGCAACACGGCGCTATTCCGTCCTTCATGGCCACGCACCCCGACCCCGGTGAAAGAGAGCAGACTATGCTTCGTCTGGCAGCAGAATGGAGTAATCGTCAGACCATGAGCCGAGTCGGAGAAGAACAACTGCTTCAGGCAATTCAGGGAATGACCGTCGGAGAGGATCCTCGGCAGGGCTTTACCCGCGGCAACCTGTTCTACCATCCTGACTTGCGGTTTCAATTTCCTGTGCCCCAGGGATATCAGGTCATCAACCAGCCTACACAGGTCGTGATGGTCGAGCCGGAGCAACGCGCGATTCTGGGCCTGACCATATCGCCGCAGTCATCACTGACTGCCGCCGCATCGCAGTTCACCCAACAGCAAGGAATACAAGTCGTGGAGCAGGGAAACACGACATCCGATGGGCATCCCGCGTATTATGTTCTGGCGGATGCGCAGACCGAGCAGGGACAAGCCGTAAGGCTGCTCAATTTCTGGCTGGAACATGAGGGACGGATCTACAACCTTATTGGATATGCCGAGAGAAACACCTTTCCCAGCTTTCAGACGACGTTTCTGAATACGATGCGCAACTTCTCGACGCTCACCGATCCGCAGATGCTGAACGTCCAGCCGTTTAAACTCGACGTCCGACCTGCCGCGCGCACCGCAGCTTTCAGCGCCCTGATTCCGTCCGAACTTCCGGAGGGGATGACTCCGACCGAACTGGCGATTTTGAATCAGGTGGATCTAAATGAAACCATCACCCAGGGCCAGCCGATCAAGATCCCTGTCCGTTAGGAGGCGTCCTCTGCTGAGGGCGGAATCAGCGTCGCCTCGCCGCCGAGTACCATCTTTCCATCGAGATAGACGTAGACGCGCGTCTTCACATGCTTATGCCGCTCAATCTTCTCGGCGACCTTCACCTCTACGGTGATATCGGAATCCACCGGGACCGGCCGAAGAAAGCGGCAGGATATTGCCACGGCGACACTTCCTGCACCGGGAAAGTCGCGGCCAAGCACTTTTGAAACGATCCCAAGCAGGAATACGCCGTGCACGATCGGTTTCCCAAAACGTGTGTCTGCGGCGTACTCAGCGTCTACGTGAATCGGATTGTCATCGCCTGTAAGGTCGGCAAAAGCCTGTACATCGGCGGCAGAGATGTGACGGTCGAACTTGAATGAATCGCCGATCTGAAGAGATTCGTACGTGTTCATGGGCCAGATTCTATCGGAAGGGAGGCTCGAACGGAGGAAATAAAGGCACCCGCCGATCAAAGGAAACGCTCGGGGACGGGCTTCACGGATTTCCTACTTGTTTACGCAATTCGTTCACGATGCGTTCGGTCACGTGATCCCACGTCAACTCTCGAAGGATACGATTCCTCCCGTTCATTCCCATCCTCTCCCGAAGGGACCGATCGGTAAGCAGCTTTTCAAGGGCGGATGCCAGTCCACCAGTGTCATCCGCATCTACCAGAATGCCGGTTTTGCCATCCACAATCGCGTCCGGAATTCCGCCGCTGCGGGCCCCGATCACAGGGCGGCCACACGCATTAGCTTCCAAAAAAACAATTCCGAATCCTTCTACATCCGGTTCTTCGTTCCTGGACGGCATCGCGAAGACGTCCGACGCGCTATAAACCTCGGGCAAGAGGTCGTACGACACCGGACCGGTGAACACCTCGTG
>CBFGXY010000192.1:0-4321 GCA_965652945.1 uncultured bacterium | reverse complement strand
CGATGGCAACGTTTACCGTCGAAACGCTCGAACAGGCAGCGCAAGCTATCGCCTACATATTCGAATAGTGCGAGCAGCGCAACTTCGGTAAGAAGGTCGCGACGAGCACCGCTCTGGCCGTGCGAACACCCGACTCAAGAGCCTCCCTACCCATAATCAGCCTTTCACTCCTCCCGAGAGTAACCCCTGGATGAAGTACTTTTGCATGTACCAGTAGACGGCAAGAACGGGTAGGATGGAGATGACTGCGCCCGCGGCAATGTACTTGAAATTGGCCGAAAACGTACCCATGAGATAGGCAAGACCGACTGGGAGGGTAAACTTCTCGGTCTCGTGAAGGATTACGAGCGGCCACAGGAAGTGGCTCCATGCCGCCACGAAAGTGAAGACGGTCAGGGTGGCGATGGCCGGTTTGCTCAGGGGCAGCAGGATGTTCCACCAGACACGAAACGGTGAGCAGCCATCCACGATTGCCGCATCCTCCAACTCGCGGGGGATCGCCATATAAAACTGGCGCATCAGGAAAATGCCAAACGCGTTGACACCGAAGGGCAGAATCACGCCGGCCAGCGTATTCAGCAGACCGAGCTGCATCGTTACCTCGTAGAGAGGGATCATGATGACCTGCTCGGGCACCATCATCGTGGCAAGGATGAGCAGGAAGAGCACGGATTTGCCTTTGAACTCCATCCGGGCCAGGGGATACGCCGCAAGCGAAGCAAGCAGCACGTTCATCGCCACCATGCCGACAGCGACGATTGTGCTATTGAGCACATACGATCCGAACGGGACCATCTGCCACGTCTCGACAAAGTTCGAGAAATGCAGCTCGTCGGGAATAATCTCCGGAGGAAAAGCGAACACGTCTTCACTCCCCTTGAGTGCCGTCAGTACCAACCACACGAACGGCGCGGCCGTCAATGCCGCGACGAAGAAGAGGAGGATGTATAGGAAGACGCGTTTCAAACTATTGACGGGTGAAAATTAATCGCCGAGTCGTGCTGATTGATCATTATAAATGAGTGGGCGTGCGGGTACGATGTTTAACCGCTTTCGCCTGCTGATCAATCTCATTGAGATGTGCCTCGGTTTGCCCCGTTCTAGTATCAAACTGCATCCCCTCTCTCCCAGTACCTCACATTCAGGTACGAAAACATGAGCGTAATGACGAACAGTATGACGCTGATCGCGGCGGCATATCCGAGCCGAAAGTCCATGAACGCCACCTGATAAATGAGAGGCACCAAGGTCTTCTCTGCGGCAGGAGCGCCGGGAATCATTACGTAAATCTCGTCAAAAACCTTGAGCGCCGAAATTGATGAGATAATGGCCACCAGAGCTATCGTTGGTTTTAGCAGCGGAATCTTCACATAAATCAACTGCTGGAACGCGTTCGCACCGTCGAGCGAGGCCACTTCTTCCAGCTCCTTGGGAATCGTTAACAATCCCGCCAGGAAAATCACGGCGTAATAGCCCAGGCCTTTCCACGCCGTGACAAACATCACTGAAAAAAGATTGAGCGGATACGATGTCAACCAGTAAATCTTTTGATCCGTTAACCCGGACGCCATCAGGAAGTAGTTGATGAGGCCGACATCTTCGTTCAATAACCACTGCCAGATAATCCCGACTACAATCATCGGCGTAACTACGGGCAGAAAGTATAATCCCCTGAAAAACTTTACTCCGCGTACTTTTGTATTGAGGAGGAACGCCACACCGAGTGAAACTACAATGAGCACAGGAGTGACGAGCAGGTAGATAAGCGAGTTAAGTAGCGCGAAGAGAAACGTTGAGTCGGCAAACAATCGACGGTAATTCTCGATTCCGATCCATACGGCATCGCTGACGAACGAGTATTCCTGAAACGACAGGACAAAAATGCGGACGGCCGGATAGAATACGAAGACCGCGAGCAGCACGATTGCCGGAAGTAAAAACAGGTATGGCACATAGGCCGGCATGCCGAGCAACCCCTGAGTTGACCTCCTGCTCTTCCGGCCATTTCTCCCGGTTCGGGCTTTTGCGGACGCCGCGGCAGGTTCGATATGATGGTCGCCGACGGACATCTCACCAATCCTCAGCAAGAATCTTGTCCCAGTCCTCAGCCGCTGCATCGAGTGAGGCCTGCACGGATCGGTCTCCGAGAAACGCTTTCAGCAAATGAGCCTTGAAGCTCTCCATCAGACGATTATAATTATTCAGAACGGGTCGCAGCATGACGGCTTCATCAAGCTGGGATGCTCCTATTACTTTGGCCCGAGACTCGACCGATCCATCGCGTTCCGTAAAGTACGGATCGTCGACCGCCTCTTTCACGGACGGATAGATGGGCACGATATGCGAGAAACGAAGCTGGTTCTCTCCATTGGTGACAAACGCCGCAAAGTGTGCTGCTTGCGCCCGATTAGCCGAAGTCGAGGTTACGCCGAGCGCCATAACGGCGAGGTTCTTCAAACCGGCCTGGCCCGTGGGCGCCGGAGCCACATCGGTCGTTCGAGATATCCCAGGAGCATTTTCCTCGATGATGGTAAGGTATTGCGGACCGCCTATGAACATTGCAATTGAACCGCTCTGATACAGGCTGAGTCCTCCGCGGTGTCCTACTGAGATGCTCTGCCGCGGCATCGCGCCCGAACGAAAGGTATTGACCCATTCCTCGATTACCGAGGCCGCTTCCGGCGTGTTAAAGAGCGCCCGGCGACCATCCTCGGACACAACTGGAATGCCTTCGGAAGCCAAGATCTCCGTCAAGTAGCTCTCCACGACCAGATTAAAGAAGAAGGCATAGTCTCCTGTCCGCCGGTGGAATTCGCGCGAGAACGCAAGCAATTCGTCGAACGTCTCAGGTGTAACATCGGGGTCGAAACCTGCGGCCTCGAATCGAGCACGATCGTAGATGAGAATCTGCGTCGAGAGGTACCACGGCAATCCGTACGCGTGCCCCTCCATCGTAAGCGGATCGAGTGCAGATGGAAAGTATGAGGCAAGGACGGATCGGTCGAGCAATGTGTCTACGGCCGCCAGCGCACCCAGGTCGACGTATTTTCGGACGTAATCGGCGGGCAGATTCACAACATCCGGTGCGCGCCCACCGGCGATCGAGCTCAATAGCTTCTGGGTGATGCCTTCATAGGGAACGTCGACCCATCGTACGGTGATGCCCGGATTCTCTGCTTCATACCGCGCAACGAGATCCTGCATGTAGTCGTCGAAGGTCGGCGACAGCTGAAGCGTCCAGAATTCAATCGTGTTCGGATCGCGCTCGGGCCCGCCACATCCAATAAGCAGAATTAACAGCGCCGCTATGGTTAGGCGCCGGGTCACTGACGAGGGTACCGCGCGAACACATCGGCCACGTCGTCCCATAAATTATGGACGTCGAGGTGCACAAGATCGAACAGCATAACTCCCCGTTTCATCCGCAAGGCACTCTCGAGTGCAGGCAGGAAGTTTTCGGGGCGACCCGCGAGTGTATATTGCTCCACATACAGACTCGGATAGACGCGCGTCGCATCTCCCACGAGTCGGTCAACAAATCGGATTGAACTCTCCACGGAATACGTGGAATCGCGCAGCTGCTGTACGCCCGTGTCAGTACGGATGGCTTCGTTGGTCGCCTCCAGGTCTTCAGGCGTCACCTCGACAAAGTAATTCCCCGTCATGATGACGTCCATCAGTTCGGCGTATCCATATTCCGCGTACATCGGCAGGGCCCATTCGAATTCCTGCGAGGGGTCATACTCTTCCGATGCCCAGTTGACACCCATTTCGTAGTAGATCGGATACCACGCTCCGACATATACCTCGAACAAGATCGATGGATCGACGGACTTGACGACCTCACGGGCCTCTTCGAAGAAGGAGGTGATCACCGAAGCGCGCCACACCAGCCACTGTCGAAACAAGGGGCCTCGCTGCGGCATCGCCGGATCCTCCGTTCGCACCAGGATATCCGCGGGCCAGTTGTCGACCTCGCGTCCGATGAAGTCCTCGAACGCCGCGCGGCTTTCATCGCTGAAGTCGGAATAAAGATTGTCGTACCGAGCCCGATCGAGTACGATGCCGTCCGGCTGAAAGCGCTCGGCAAGCTCGCGGATGATGTTCAGTTGATGCGTGCGTACGTCCTCACGCAGCGGGTTTGTGAAAGCGGAATATCCCTCATCAACTTCGGTGGTTGGCACGATCTCGTTGCCTGCATCGAGCAGCATGGTTTGCCACTCGGGATGATCATTATAAATTGGGCCTGTGCTCACCCACTTGTGACCTTCCGCAAAGACGTTCAGGGCGAGGTGAACGCGAAGGCCTCGCCGACGTGCTT
>CBFGXY010000191.1:0-4367 GCA_965652945.1 uncultured bacterium | reverse complement strand
TCGGTATTACCGAGCACATCAGGTTTCTCGGTAAGCAGGAGCCTGTCGAGGAGATTCTGTCCATTGCCGACGTCTTCATGATCCCTTCCGGATCGGAAACCTTCGGCCTTGCGGCACTCGAGGCGATGGCGTGTGAGGTACCGGTCGTTGCAAGCGACATAGGCGGGCTGCCGGAACTGGTAATACAAGGCGAAACGGGCTTCCTCTGTCCGCTTGGCGACATCGAAGCCTTCACAAAGGCCGCATATAAGATCCTCACGGACGACGCCTTGCATATGAAGATGTCTCATGCAGCGCGAGATCGCGCCGTCAAGGTCTTCGATACGCAGCATATTGTGCCTCTCTACGAACAACATTACGAACGCGTCCGAGAGGCCGTAACGGCCCGCGAAAGCGTGTGAGAGGGCAATTGGCCGGCACGTGGTGCAGCGGATCTCGTATCTTCTTAGAATAATTTTAGCTGCACGACCGGACTACCAACATGCTTGCCCGCCGCAACCTCATCAGCAAGAAGAAAGCGGTTTACCCGATAAGTGATTACTTTCGGACGTACCTCGAACGCTATGGAAGAGTTGAAGATCGAGGTGTGCGCTACGAGGACCTGCTGCGTTATAACAACTCCATCCCGCTCTACGATGAGCACGGTAACGACACGCTCTGGTCGACGGTCTTTTATCCGCAGACTGAACAGCAAGAAATACACCGGCAGCTGACCCTGACCTATGCGCTACTGAAGGCTGACGGCGACGTGTCGATCGCACGACACCTGTTCGTGGATCGGGTGGATCTGTGCCTCTACGGAAATACGCTTCCGTTTAGGATTCGCATCGTAAATCGCATCAATGACAACTTCGACTACTTCTATGTGAAGCGAGTCGATGCGAATCGGATATACGGATTGGAACTGGAGCACATCCTGTCGCCGAATCGAATCCATTATCTCATTTACGATGCGACCATCATCGAAGAGCATGTGATTGGCATTCCCGCGGAGACGTTTACCGAGAACATGCCGCAGCACCGATTCGACCGCGTCCGGCTGGCGAAGGAGTTCGTGAAGTTCAACGAGCGGACATTCGTGCGGCTGCTTGGCGACATGCATTCGGGCAACTTCGTAATCGATGTGACTCGCGACTTCGAAAAGTGGCATTTCCGCATGCGACCGATCGATTTCGACCAGCAGAGTCACCACTGGCGCAAGCAGGTCTACATGCCTCAATTCTACCCACAGAATAATGAGCTGATCACGGTGGGAATCGAGTGCCTGGTGGCTGAGAACGTGCTCCAGTATCAGAAGGAAGAACGGGCCCTCATCGCAAACCGTGTGCGGGTGTCGCACGGGCGCTTCGAGTCGCTGATGGAGGTCATGAAAGAGGATCTCATTTCCCCGGCCGAACATGTCGAGCGCCTCGGTAAGCAGCTGGCTGAGCACTACGACGATGTATCCTTCGAGCGATGCCTGACGATGGGCGAACTGGTCGAGCACTCTATCAAGCTCCTGCTTGCGAAGAACAAGCCCGCGACCCCAGCCTTCAGCAGTCCAGCGGATGCGTTTCTTTCCATCCTCGATGAACCCGTACAGAAACGTAACCACGGCGAGGGGTAACGGCGTCGTAACGGCAAGAACTCCGACAGGTCGTTGTAGATATACAACTTACAACCGCAGACGCTAAAAGCCGCACTGCGATTGCGCCGAAAGTTCGTTCACCCGTTTTAATAGGCGTACACTGAGGAAGTCGAAGGCGCACAGCCGACGATCCAAAAGCCGCCAGGAGGATTATGGAGATGAGTAAGCTCGAAACGCAGGGTCCATCGCTTCGCCCGGTTCGCACCCGGCGGAGAGAAACGGTCTATGTTAATCCAAACAGAAATATTGGGCCGCGATCCCGAGTTATGCTGGTCGATTTCAGAAGCGGAGAATCCGTCCACCGGCATCCGGAGGTCGTGCCTCTGCTGGGAAATGGGTGGATAATCAAGAGTGCCGTACCACGACTCGTTGAAAACGAGGGCCTGAAGCTGCTGGTCGTCCTGAAACAGGCGGCGAGTACCGCAGGCTGACGCACGACACCACCGACATCAGACCGTCGGAATTAGTAGGGCTTATCTATGTAGTTCCAACTTCGAGCCGGGGCAACCCGGCTTCGGTGTATCATACAGGCACGTTGAAAACGACACGTTACCGTGGCAAAAGAAACGGATTGGTGGCTCTCTCCTCTCCAATGGTAGTTGCTGAACCGTGTCCGCTGTAAACAATCACATCATCTCCCAGAGACACGAGCTTCTGAAAAATCGACTCCATAAGAACCGGCAGTGATCCTTGCCAGAGATCCGTTCGGCCGATCGACCCTGCAAACAATACATCCCCCGAAAAGACCTGCCGGACATCCGGATCAAAAAAAGATATTGACCCTGGTGAGTGACCTGGAGTGTACAACACTTGAAGTGTCGCGTCACCGAACTCAATGATGTCGCCCTCCTGCAGCCATTCGGTCGGAGTTGGTGGTATATCGAATGGCACGCCAAAGAGCATCGCCTGTTGCTCAGCATGCTCCAGCAGCGGTTTGTCTGTTGCATGCATTTTGAAAGACAAGCCGAAAGTCTCGCTCAGGTGCTTGCAACCGAAAATGTGATCAATATGGCCATGGGTCAGCAGCAGATGCTTTAGCTCGATCCCCTCAGTTTCTATATACCGCTCGATCTCGGCATGCTCAGTCGGGTCACTCGAGGCGGCATCGATCAGAACTCCTTCGCCATTGGAGTCGAGAACATAACAGTTCGTTTGAAACGGGTTGAAGGTGAACGAACGGACGTTCATGTCGGTTGGATCGGAGATTGTAATGAAACGTTGACGCTCTACTCCTCCCACAAATTCCGGTTCGACT
This sequence comes from uncultured bacterium, assembly GCA_965652945.1. GTDB lineage: Bacteria > Bacteroidota > Rhodothermia > Rhodothermales > CAZKDQ01 > CAZKDQ01. The sequence goes on along the minus strand of CBFGXY010000191.1, from coordinate 1,485 downwards.
GTGAAGCGGCTTCACCTCATGATCCTACGCATGCTTCCGGGCCCGTTCTTCGGGTGGCTGGCGGTGATCATGTTCTTGCTGCTAATGCAGTTCCTGATGAAATACCTGCCGGACATTGCAGGAAAGGGCCTGCCGTTTCTGGTGATTGTGGAGTTGATCGTCTACAACCTGGCCTACATGCTTGTACTCGCCGTACCGATGGCCGTACTGATAGCGTGCGTGATGGCGTTCGGACGCCTGACGGAAACCCGCGCATACGCGGTGATGAAAAGTGCAGGGGTGTCATTTATTCGACTCGCATGGCCCACACTTCTTGTAGGGCTGATGGTCACAGGAGGCATGTTGTATTTCAATCACATCGTACTACCGGAGGCCAACTTTCGCGCACGCAATCTCTGGCAGGACATCCGCAAGAAGAAGCCGGCCTTCGACCTTCAAGCCGGCGGCTTCTATGAAGGACTTAACAGGTACAGCATCCTTGTCCAGCATCTCGATCCTGAGACCGACCTGATGCACGACATCACGATTTACGACTATACTTCAAACAATCGTGGACAGGCGGTAATCAAGGCGGCTCGAGGTCGGGTGGTTTCCGAGGATACGCAGCCTTACGTCGATCTCTTCCTGGAAAATGGCGAGCTACACACCGTGACCGAAGCGATCGGTGCCTCCAGCGAACGATATGAGCGACTGTCATTCGAGCAGTACCGCTTCAGGCTGGATTTATCCGATTTCGTATTTGAGCGAACTGATCCGACACAGGGGTTTCGTTCCGATCGAACGATGCGGACGGATGAGATGACGCGGCTGTTGGATTCCCTGACCGTCAGTACAGACATGCACCTCGAGCAACTTGCGAGGCCCGAATTACTCCTGGCCACCGGAGACACAGTACAATCGGATCAGACGACGTTGATGCGGCTTGCTGCAGAGGCTGATCGACAATCCGACGTCCACCCGGAGCGGCGATTCGATGTCTTCGACGAGGCGCTTCGATTGGCGCGCGCACGTCGCACGGAGATCGAGGATGCCGCCCGGACGATAAGCTGGGAGCAGAAAAGAGCCGACCGGTACCGAGTCGAGATCCACAAGAAATACTCGATCGCAGTGGCCTGCTTTATCTTCGCACTGGTGGGAGCTCCGATCGGTGTAGGGCTTCGCCGGGGAGGACTGGGCCTGCCCGGTGCCGCCGCAACCGCCATATTCCTGTTTTACTGGGTGACTCTCGTCCAGGGGGAGAAATTCTCCGATCGGGGCTTTATCGAACCGTGGGTCGGCATGTGGACCGCAAATCTCGTCATCTTGATTATCGGTTTCGTGGCTTTCATATATGTCGGTTTCGACTTACGGGGCACCCCGCGACTATTCACCCGACTCCGCCGTCGGCGCAAGAAAGAATGACGCTGTACCTGGTACCTACTCCAATTGGAAACCTCGACGACATAACGCTGCGTGCGCTCAAGGTGCTCGGTGAGGTGGACAGAA
>CBFGXY010000190.1:0-4368 GCA_965652945.1 uncultured bacterium | reverse complement strand
AAAGAGGGATCCCAGACTGCCTTCCTGGCCCGGCCCGAGGGCGAGATCGCCGAAAACAAATTGTGCGCCCTCCGTCGTGAAGTCGAGAACAAGTACGAAGAAACTGCTGACCCACGAGAAGAATGCCTTTGGCCAACCCAGGGGTGCGAAAAACTCACCCATCGCAGAGCCTTTGAGGATAAAAATGGCAAGGATGATCTGGAGCGAAAGTCCGGCTCCTACGATCCGCCAGGTGATTTCCTTACGGTTTGAGGAAAGGGCGTAGGCAATACAGAGGATCACCGTCAGTCCGATAATGCCTCGGGCAAATGTGATGAGGTCCATACGAGCAAATGATCACGAAAGCAGGAAGTGGCCGCAATATACGTTTCACCGTATTGAAAGAATGAACTTTGCCGAGGCTAAATGATCTCGCCGCGACCTGGGATTCTAGCGGATCGGAGGTGATGTGACCTTTGCGTACATATGATCGGCAGTGCCCCACGCCTTCACAAGCGACACTCGTGAACGTGCTCCAGCAATACATCCTCATGCAATCTCGGCCGGATCCCCAAACGAATGCTTCCGTAGCAATAAACTATACCGTCATCTCTCACTGTCTCTGAATTAGTAAAGTCCATGCGTCTGTTCAATCTCCTCGATGATCGCCCCCAGGACCCCGCCGACGAGGCACTCGACCCCCAGGCGATTCTCGATGGGTTGAACGATGCTCAGCAGAAGGCCATCGAAACGACCGATGGGCCGGTACTGATCGTCGCGGGTCCGGGCTCGGGGAAAACACGTACCTTGACGCACCGAATAGCCTATTTGCTGGCTACCCGCAAGGCGCGTCCGCATGAGATTCTCTCGCTCACTTTCACAAATAAGGCGGCGAGAGAGATGCGCGACCGAATTGAACAGATTATCGGATCAGAAAGGGCGCGAGGAATGTGGATGGGCACCTTCCATTCAATCTTTGCGCGCGTGCTGAGAATCGACGGTGACCGAATCGGATTCTCTCGCGACTTCACGATTTACGATTCGGATGATTCGCAGAGGCTCATCCGTTCACTGATGGAGGAGCATCACATTGATCCGAAGCAGTTCACGCCGCGCACCCTGCAATCGCTCATATCATCGGCGAAGAACCGGCTGGTCTCTCCACAAGCCTACAGCCAGATGGCGGTGACGGTCGCTCAAGATCGTGCGGCGCAGATCTATGGACCCTACGAGCAGGCGCTTCGAAGAAATAATGCGATGGACTTCGATGACCTGCTCATTCGACCTCTCGAACTCTTCGAACGCGTACCGGAGGTTCTGGAGAAGTATCAGAAGCGCTGGCGCTACATCCACATCGACGAGTACCAGGACACCAACCGCGCGCAGTATATGCTGGCACGGCGTCTGGCGGACATGCATGAGAATCTGTGTGTGGTGGGGGATGATGCGCAGAGCATTTACGCCTTTCGAGGCGCGGATATCGGAAACATCCTCTCCTTCAGGAATGATTTTTCCGATGCCCGAACGATCCGCCTCGAGCAGAACTACCGCTCTACAAAAAGGATACTTCGTCTCGCCGATTCGATCATCAAGCATAACGATGGGCAGATCGAAAAGTCGCTCTGGACGGACAACGTGGAAGGCGAGTACGTAACTCTCCTGGAGGCGTTATCTGAGAAGGACGAAGCCCAGAAGATCGAGCGATACATTCGCGATCTGCGTATGCGCGAAGGTATCCCATATAGGGATTTCGCCGTGCTCTACCGGACGAACGCACAGAGTCGCTCGCTCGAGGATACATTCCGCCGCGCGGGGATCCCGTATCGCATTGTGGGAGGTATCGCTTTTTACCAGCGTAAGGAAATCAAAGATGTACTCGCCTATCTGCGTCTGATCGTAAACCCTAACGACGACGTCAGTCTACGAAGAGTGCTCAACTATCCCACAAGAGGAATAGGAGCCAAGACGGAAGGTCTGCTGATCCAGTTTGCACGCAGGAACGAGTTTTCAATGTGGCAGGCAATCGAGCGAGTACATGAGTCGGGATTGCCTCCGAGGGCTCTCTCAGCGGTACAGGCGTTCCATGCCATCATTTCGAAATATCACGGTATTCTGAATAAGGATCCTGCAGCGGATCTCGCCCGAGGGCTCGTACAGGAGGTCGGCCTGCTCGACGATCTGCGCAAGGAGAATACGCATGAAGGGATGATGCGCTGGGAGAACGTGCAGGAGCTCATTAACGCAATCGCCGAATACGCGGCCTCCGTTGAAGATCCCTCTATTGCCCTCAGCACGTTCCTGCAGGAAGTATCGCTACTTACCGACGCTGACTCAGAGGATGGGGATGATAACAAAGTGACGCTCATGACGCTTCACGCCTCGAAGGGGCTAGAGTTCGCGGTCGTCTTCGTAAGCGGTCTGGAGGAAGGACTTTTTCCGATGGCGCGCTCGAGTCAAGATGCCGCCGAGTTGGAAGAAGAGCGGAGGCTCTTTTACGTTGGTGCGACGCGCGCCAAAGAGTTGCTATTCCTTACGTACGCTCGAAGTCGCTATCGCTTTGGGCAGCATGAGACCGCCGTCCGGAGTCGTTTTCTGGATGAAATTGATGCGGAGGTCGTCCGGACAGAGGCGGGGCGGCCCGTCGATGCGCAAGATGGCCGGTTCAAGCTGAAGACGTCGCCCGGGGCCTTCTCCTATGAGCACGCCGATCCACACTATTGGAGGAAGAGTCTGCAAACGAAATCCAGACCCGCATCTACGGAACGCCGCGTGGTTTATGACGAGGAAGAGGGTTCGATCGTCACTGGCGCCCGTGTCGAACACGATGTGTTCGGCGAGGGTAAAGTTCTCTCCATGGAAGGAACGGGAGAGCAAACGCGTGCGGTCGTATTTTTCAACGACGTCGGCCAGAAAAAGATGGCCCTCCGATTCGCCCGCCTCAGACGAATCGGTTGATCAGATTCCGGAGAGCGAGGACCGCTGCGGTATCTCGCGTTCCGTTGTCAGGATGTTTACCGGCGCGTGAACGGCTTCCGCATACGAGCGGAATGCGGTGAGGAAATCGCGCACAAGCCGATCCTGCTCTGCAGTCGACAACTCGTGCTGCTGCTCGGGACTGATCACCACAAGCCGGGTGGAGCCATCCTCGCGGTCTTCAACAGCAGCGAAAGCATAATCCACTGTATTGAAAGGATCGTACAGTACGTGCGTAAGAATGCAGGCGGGCCGGCCGCGCGAGGCTTCGTACAGGCGCGTGTCTTCCTCCAGAAATGACCACGTCGGCGTGCTGTCAGCAAACGCTTCGAGAAGCTCGAGTGGTGTGATCGTGGAATTCTCGTGCGTGGCGATTCGGATATCGGCGATCGTAGTCATGCCTCATCAGCCTGATGAATGGGAATACGACGGTGGGTCACGTGAGAATGGTATGAGTAATAATTCTCATGTTCCACCTCGAGGGTGAAAGCATGGATACGAAAGAGGTAATTCAAAAATGAATCACCGCGTTGCAGCTTCCCAGTTGCGGTGGGCCGGAAGATGCAGGCGGAGGTCAGCCAGCCTGTCCACAGTCAAATTCGGACGTTCACGCATGAGCGCCTCACGAACAAACGTACCGACCAGAGCCACCACCTTGCATCCCGCGCTGCGGGCGGAACGGATACCGTTCAGGGTATCTTCAATCACGACCGTTTCCTCCGGCCGGACTCCGAGTCGTTCCGCGGCAAGCAAATAGGGCTCCGGGTGGGGTTTGGCTCTCGTCACATCCTCTGCCGTCACGATCACATCGAACAGTTCTCGAATGCCGAAGCGATTGACAACGAATTGTTGATCAGTAGCGGAAGCCGATGTTGCCATGCCAAGCGGAAGCTGCCCGTGCAAGGCGTGAAGCAGCTCGAGGGCCCCTTCTACCGGCTGAGCGTCTGCAAGAAGGCGCCGGTAAATCGTCCGTTTCGCTTCGATGACGTCCCATAGTTCGAACCGTCCATTTCCATGGCGCTCCAGAACGCCGCTGTAGACGTCTACTTCAGGACGGCCTTTGAAAGAGAGCAGTTCTTCACTCGACACAGAAAAGCCGAGTCGATCAAAAATTTCTTCTTGTGCCTGCTCATGAAGAGGTTCGGAGTCCACGATGACCCCATCCATATCGAAAATTACGGCCCGGGAGTCGTCGAGCCAGGAGGAAAGATCCACTGCTACGGAATGTTGGAGCGTGTTGTGAAACGAGGAGATTCGAACAGTTTGAGCCATCGCGACACACGGTCGCCGGTAGCCCACTGAGCCAGCACCGGGACTGCGTCGTCCCGTAAAGAGACCTCAAGCAACCGCCGTCCGATGAACTGATTATCGACGGGATGTACAGTCAGAGTGGAGTCGCGCATGATAACGACGAGG
>CBFGXY010000189.1:0-4411 GCA_965652945.1 uncultured bacterium | reverse complement strand
CAGGAGCGCCGCTTCATAGGGGTCGGAGCTGATTCCCGTGACCCGGATTGCATTGGCCTCGCGCGTGGCCGCGCCGAAGTGCACGGTCCCTCTGGGTGGATAAACGAGTTGCTGCGGACTCGACTCGTCCTGATTCTCTACCGCTTCCCGAAGCCGCTGGTTGACACGCTGAGAGACGGTATAGGATGACTGGATAAGAAACAGCTCACCCGACAGCGTGCGGTCATTTCGGGCGAACAGGTTCTCTCCCACTCCAACTCCGGTGGCGGCCTGCAGCGCGGCTGACGATCGCCCGAGGTTCACCATCACCGTACTTGAGGCGCGATACTCCGGGGGAAGCGACAATCCGTAGGCGGTCGCCCCGATAAGCACAAGAAGAAACGATACGATCAAAATCCAACGGCGCCGATAGAGCAGGTCGAGCGTCTGCTCGAGCTGCTTCTTGCCGCCGGGAGGCTCGTCCGAATATCCGTACGTAGCACCGTACCCTCCCTGAATTCCTGAATCAGCCATATGACGTAGCGAAAACTTCCGGCTGTGTAATGAAACGAAGATCGATAATAAAATCGGATGGAGCCATGCGCCAGGCGTAATCCAGTCTACTCCTGGCGCGTAAGCTTCTGGAGCAATCGAATGTTACTTCTGATGGGCCGCCACCCTGGTGGCCGCATCAAGGAATATTAGCGATCCATGCACAATTCCGCTGTAACGAAGGAGCATCAAATGTCGATGATTCCCCCCACATGACGGATGAGAGAATACAACGCGTACCGCGATCGATTGATCAGCGTGTCCTGAATTCCGAAATGGAAACGCATTCGATCCCGCGCACTCAACATTTCGTTGTGACTGTATATAAGGTTCTTCCGGGCCAGCGAAACGATTTCATTACCGCCGGTCATCAGTCGCATCTGCCGTTCAACGGCCGGCTCGATTTCCAGTCCGAGTAGATCCGACGCAAGTTTCAGGCCGTGATAAAGGATGCGCTCGCCGCGGATCTTCGCCGCTCGCTCCATAATGAGATCCCAGTCCAGATCCGGATGCGCCGCAACGAACTCCCGAACATCGCACACATACTTGAGCTGATCCCATCGGTTCTTTACGCCATGAAAACAGAGCAGGTGCACCATGTCTTCATCCTGGAACTCTTGCACTTCTGCCCCACCGACGCGGGAACGCTTTGAGCGGGCGTAGAGCTCTTCAAAGGAAAACGGGTAGAAGTAGCCCGGAGGCATCACACCGGTGTGCACGTCCAGTCCTATCGCCCGAGGAATGTTTACGAAGGACATCTGGCGCGCGAGGTGGCGATAGGCTTTCTTTTGGAGCGGACTCAGATTCTTGACACCGGTGCCGAACTGATAGCCCGCCTCGAATACGACTTCCTCCAGCTTTTCGAAATCAGACGGGCGAATGAGAATGTCGATATCTACGCTGCTGCGTAGCCCTAAATTTCCATAGGCGGACTGGGCCAGGCCCGGGCCTTTGAAGCTTATGAACTCGATACCGGCTTCGGAAAGCTTTCCGCTCAATCGCTTTAGCTCACCTACAAGGATCATGTTGTAGGCTACTGTCCGATGCGCAGCGTTGCGAAGGAAGTTTTCGACTTCACCTTTGATGGCTATAGGAACGGAAGAGCGAAGCGCTTGATACGCCAGTTCGGTGACTCGATGATATTGGGTCAGAAACAGGAAGTGCTCCCACTCGACTCCCGCCTCTACATATTCCGCGATTCGCTGTCGTGCAGGCTCACTTATGGAGGTGCGGGCCGTCTCAAGCAACAGATCGAACTCGATGCTGCGGCTGGTTCTATCAGCAACCGTCATATACACCGGCATGCAGCGAGCTTAAGGGTGGCCATCTTTTAATCTGTCGCATCCATTGTGATGCGAGTATAATAATCACAGGTCCCGGTTGTGTACCACCAGCCTATTGAAATCAAATCAATAGAACCGAAAGCTTGGGCGGATTTCCTTATTACAAACGAACGGTATCAATACCTACAATGTCAAAACAAAGATACTCCCGCCTATACAAAAATATGGAAGTATCTGATCCACCCGAATCCTCTCTCCGTTCCATGCGCAGCATCAAATCCCGAGGCTGCTGAATCGTCTTGCAGGACATAGAAGGGAGCGGCTTTAAAGCCCTGCCATATGCCGCCAATGCAGCGCTTCCGGAATTCAAGTCCATCGACGCTCGATACGCGAAATCGACAGGGTCGAGGTACGTTGAATGAGAAGCGATTTCTTTAACTGCGTAGACGACCAGATTGTCTGCCTCGAAGCGATCGGACCGGATGCGAAGTTCTGAGGCCTCCAGAGCGGTACGTTATGGACCTCTCCGCTCGCAGCCGCCCGCTCACGCATCCCTCCCGGATAATAGCTCCTTCAGGCGGCTGACGCGTGGGTCTCGTCCGGAGAGTTCAAATCGACTTTCGGACGCTGCTGTTTCTTGGCTTCTGCAGTCTTGTGACTGGCCTGCCCCGCTTTTCTGGATGAGAACTGACTCGGGCGAAGGTAGCGGATGGATCGTTCCGGTGGATTCGGAAACGGAGCTCCGTCGCCAACGTGAAGTTTCGCCTGTCTCCAGGTTTCGAGCGTGGCCCGGATGCGAAGATACCCGAGCGTGCGAAGGCCCATGATGGCGGCCGCCATCGTCACGGCCAGGATCAAGACAGCGACGCCGGGGGTGGCGATAGACATGAGCAGCGCAGCCACCCCGAACCATATGGCTGACGCGTAAAGCACCAGGACAGCCGTCCGAACGGGCCACTGACGAGCAAGCCGATGGTGGATATGGTCGTGATCAGGCGCGCAGACTGCCTTGCGTTCGGTCAGGCGACGCACCACGGACAAGCCCGTATCCATGACCGGTACTCCCAGCACGACTACCGGGATCAGCAGGGCGATGGCCGGATGACTATGGACCGGCACCTGCAGTGAGTAGGCCGCAATGAGGTATCCCAGGACGAGACTTCCCGAATCGCCCATGAAGACCGATGCGGGACTGGTATTATGGAAAAGGAATCCGAGCAGCGCGCCGATTACGGGGAGGGCTATCAGAACAAGTGCAACCTGCCCCTGCATCCCGAACAACATCGCGAGCGTGGCGAACGCAATTACCATGATTCCACCCGCAAGTCCGTCGAGGCCGTCAATCAGGTTGACGGCATTTATAATGGCCACAACCCAGAGGATTGTCAGAGGAATCGAATAGAGAGCCTCAGAATAGCCGTCGGGCGCGAACGCGGAGAGACTGGAGAGGTCGACGCGGAAGCCTGCGTGCAATAAGAGATAGGCCGCAGCAACTTGAAAGAGGATCTTGACCTTGAAATCAACCCCGCGGATATCGTCATAGAATCCGACGGCGAAGATCAGGAGGGCGCCGATCCAGAACGCCGCCGATGGCAGTCCAAGTTGGATGCCGAAAAACGGCTCAGCCAGGATCATGAACACCATCCCGGAAAGTGCACCTCCGGCAATGGCGACGCCGCCGATGCTTGGAACGGATCGTTCGTGCAGTTTCCGCTGACCATCAGGACTATCGATCCAGCCACGTTGAACGGCGAGTCGGCGGATGGGAAGCACTAAATACGCAGATACGGCAATCGCAATGAGTAAGCCGGCGAGTGCTATTGTATAGATCATTTATGTAATGGCCTGATGTAGAGCAATCCTTCCTCACTAAAGTCAGTCTTCACGCCGAGCCCTTTCGGGCACGTTTGGCGGAGCTTTCGCACCGTCAGTCCCAGATTACGACCATCCCCGGCTACATCAATGATCCTTAGAGTATCAACGACAAAGTAGTTTGGGAGGTACTCCATGCGCTTTAGGCTCCACGTGCGGCATGGTATATACTCCAGAAGTACGGACTCTGAAAGACCCTGGGCGGTCCGTAACGCCCACTTCACAGATCAGGCGTTGCCGGAAGTCCAGTGAATCGCATGCTGAAGCAGCTCAGAGACGGAGTCAAAGCCGAGTTTTTCCTTGGCTCTTCTGCGGTAGGTCTCGACTGTTTTCCGACTGAGGCTCAGGCGATCGGCAATATCATCGATCCCGTGACCCTGGCCAAGCATTTGAAATACAGCCATTTCCCGGTCGGTAAGATCATCGACGGAGAATCGAAATGTCTGTGAACCCCTGCCGCGCACCACTTTCGTGAGAATCCTCGAGGCCATGCGCCTGCTCAGGTAGACTTCGCCCTGCATGGCGCAACGAATGGAATCGACCACGCTTTGTGTTGGCGCATTTTTCATCACATAGCCGAGGGCCCCGGCCCGGATGGCGCGCTCTGCGTAGGCGGATTCGTCGTACATGGAGAAGACGACCACGTTAACATCGGGATGCTGAATCCGAATGTTCTGAACCAGGTCGAGCCCATGCGCATCCTTGAGTGATATATCCACGACGGC
>CBFGXY010000188.1:0-4417 GCA_965652945.1 uncultured bacterium | reverse complement strand
CGGCAAACCCGGCATACAAAGGGGCGGTTGGAAGGAGCTGCGATCCGATCCGCCGGCGATAATGCGTTCACCTCGATCGACGGTTTTCCAGCCGACGTTCCCCTTCCTGCGCTCCGCACGGATGCCGAGATAATCACCGACGGTCACGTCGATGCAGCTCTGCCTGAGCGGCAGGAGGTCAGGGCTCTTCTCGATGAGATCGTGCACAACGCCGTTCACGAGCGCACGCGCACGTTATCAGCTCATTTGCAGTTCCGGTTGCGTCGGACCGTGACCATTCGCGACAACCGCTGCATCAGTAGGATCCAGCCACGAGCCACACTTCGAGTCGACCATGAGCTTCGAGATCGATCAACAGGGACTGCCGTGGGCGACGTGTTTGATGCGAAATACCACCTGGACATGGAGGCCGCAGCACTCGTTACGCGCCGCGCGGAGGTCGCCGCCGCCCACCGGTCTCAGTCGGCACCCCCGCCCGAAGGCAACCTGCCAGTCGTTCTTCTGGGTGGATGGAGTGGGATGTGGCTGCACGAAGCCGTGGGTCACATGTTGGAATCGGACACGTTTTATGAAGGGCCGTTTGCCAAGGGGATGGGGAAGCGGGTCGCGCCCGATTTCATAACCATTGTCGATGAACCAGATACGGTTCGATTTGATGATGAAGGCACGCCGGCCGGCAATAGAATTCTGATAGAGAACGGTCTTCTCAATGGCGTAATGACAGATCTCGATCAGTCGCACCGGCGCGGATTGCCCGCGACTGGTAACGGGCGGCGGCAGGATTACCGGTATCCACCCCTCTCCAGACAATGGGGAGTGCAGCTTCGTGCCGGAAATGCTACCGACCAAGAACTTGTCCATGGAATTGCAACAGGCGTAGCCGTCGTCTCGGCTCGTCACGCGAACGTGGGCCCCGATGGATCCTTCGTGATCGAAGATGCCGTCGGTTTTCGCATCGATTCGGGTCATGTTACCGAGCCGATATCGGGCTTCGGCGTCCAGGGGGATGCGTTCGGCTCGCTTTCCAGGATCGAACTGATCGGCAAAGAGGCCATCGAGGCGCAGCGCTCGGCCCGTTGTCTGAAACGTGGACAGACCGTTGATGTCCAGATTGGATCTCCCGGAATCCGTTTCGGGAGCCTGACCGTCCGAAAGGATTCGTAACATGTAGAAACAGGTATTCGCGAGACAGCAACGATATTTCGCTGAGAGTGCGGCCTCTCATTCGCTATCTTGCGCGACCTTAGATCTGCGTTATCGACCAGTTACTCATGCAATCCTACCTCGAGAAGGAAGTCCGGGCAGTGCTCGAATCGATGGGCGACCTTCCTGACGACTTCCAGCTTACCTTCGAACAGCCCAAGAACCCGGATCACGGTGACGTCGCTACGAATGCCGCCTTGATCCTCGCTCGCGTTTTTCGCAAATCTCCCCGAGCGATCGCCGACGAACTCGCAGCCCGACTTCGAGACGTGCCGCTCGATCCGAATCGCGTTGCAGCTATTGAAGTAGCGGGTCCGGGCTTCATCAACTTCCGATTCGCCGACAACTATTTGTTCGATGAGCTCAGAGCAATTCTGGAGCGAGGGTCCGATTACGGCCGATCCCAATCGGGCGAGGGCAGGACGGCAATTGTCGAGTACGTCAGCGCGAATCCCACGGGCCCGCTAACTGTAGGACATGGCCGAAATGCCGTGCTCGGCGACACAATCGCCAATCTTCTGGACTGGATCGGATTCGAGGTCACGCGCGAGTATTACTTCAACAATGCCGGGCGGCAGATGCGCATCCTTGCCGAATCGGTTCGCGCGCGCTATCTGGCACTCGTCGACCCGAACCTTCCAACCAGATTAATCGGCCCCGAGAACGAACGGGTTGAGGTTCCGGAGCCCTTTCCCGAGGACGGCTACCTTGGGGAGTACATCATCCAGATTGCTCAAGACCTCCGTGACCAGTACGGCGACAGTCTGCGGGACAATGAGGAACTCGGCCCATTCCAGAAGGCCGCTCAGGATGCGATCTTCGCCGATATCGAGTCGACGATGCAGCGTCTGGGCATCCGTATGGATACTTACTTCAATGAGAACTCGCTCTACGAATCGGAGGCCGTATGGAAAACCCTCGAGCTGATGCGGGCCAAAGGATACGTCTACGATAAAGACGGAGCCGTCTGGTTCAAGACGTCAGAGCTGGGTAAGGATCAAGATACGGTACTGGTTAAAAGCACGGGAGAACCCACCTACCGCCTCCCCGACATCGCCTACCACGTCGATAAGCTCGAGCGCGGGTTCGACCTCATCATCGACATTTTCGGCGCGGACCACATCGCCACCTATCCCGACGTGATCAGAGGAGTGGAAGTACTTGGATATGATCCCTCCCGAATCGACGTCGTCATCTATCAATTTGTGACGCTGGTGCGCGGCGGATCGCCCGTAAAGATGAGCACACGTAAGGCGACCTACGTTACGCTCGACGATTTGATGGATGAAGTGGGCGAGGATGTCACTCGGTTTTTCTTCCTGATGCGATCGCCCAACACCCATCTCGAGTTCGACCTGGATCTCGCCAAAGAGGCACGTGAGAAGAACCCGGTCTTTTATCTCCAATATGCCCACGCCCGGATTTGCTCGATCGTCAGGAAAGCCGAAGAGGTTGGTTTCACCTTCGCTCAAAACCCGGACCTTTCAAGACTCGGGCATGAGACCGAAATCGACTTGATCAAACACCTGCTGGAACTGCCGACCGTGATCGAGGGCGCTGCCAACGCGCGCGAACCGCACCGCATTATCACATATCTGAACGAAGTGGCAACGGCCTTCACCAGGTTCTATGATGCGTGTCGGATCGTCGGTGAAGAGCAGGCGATTGCGACCGCGCGGATGCACCTGGCCGAGGCCACGCGGATTGTCCTCCACAATGGTTTGACGGTGCTCGGAATTTCGGCACCCGAAAAGATGTAGGCTGCTGTCAATGGATCAGGATTCCACGTTGTCCCACAAGGACGTCCACTGCGCTTTCCAGGGCGAAACGGGCGCATTCAGCGAAGTTGCCGCCGAAAAGCTCTTCCCAGGAAGCCGAACCGTTGCCAAGCCGAGCTTCGAGGCGGTGTTCGAAGCAGTGGTATCAGAAGAAGTAGACTGTGCGGTCATCCCCATCGAGAACTCCCTGTTCGGTAGTGTGCACATCAACTTCGACCTCCTGCGTGAACATGATGTGCGCATCACTGGTGAGACGAGTGTGCGCGTTCGGCATTTCCTGATGGGCCTCGAAGGAACGCCTCTCGATGACATCCGGCAGGTACACTCCCATCCCCAGGCGCTCGGACAATGCCGGGACTGGCTGCGTAGACACATACCTTCGGCGGATCTGATTCCGGCCTATGACACAGCCGGCGCCGCGCGCATGCTCAAAGCCATGCGCCTGAGCGATGCTGCTGCAATCGCCAGCAAGCGGGCCGCATCCGAGTATGGATTGGAAATCCTTGCCGAAGGCATCGAGAGCAACCCGAACAACTACACCCGTTTCCTGGCGCTGAGGAACGGCCGCAACGCTACAGAAATGCGGCAGCCTTCCATCCCCTACAAAACGACGATTCAGTACTCACTGCGAGAGAACGTGCCCGGCGCGCTGTTCAAGACTCTCGCCGTGTTTGCGCTTCGCGAAATCGATCTGATCAAGATCGAGAGCCGACCGCTCGTCGGCAGCCCGGGCAATTATCTCTTCTATATTGACGTCATCGGGCATTCGGAAGACGAACCTCTGAACCGAGCACTCTCGCATCTGGCGGAACTCTCCCCCACGATCACCCTCCTCGGATCATATCCGGTAGGCTGATCGCAAATTGAGGACCGAGGGCGGGCCAGAATTGCACGCCTTTTGCTACATTCGGGCGTACGTATCCTATCGATCAACTGAGCGGCGTTGCCGTCCACTTCGGTGTCACTTTCCTATACCGTACGAGAAGGACTGGCCGGATTTCGGCGGGCACGATTTGCCGTGTTTGCATCCACGAGCGCCATCGCGGTCTCTCTCGTCATGATCGGATTGTTTTTATTCATCGGCTACGAGGCCACGCAAGTCGCCAACTGGTTGCGCCAGCGAGTAGGCGAAGTGGAGCTCTTCATAGACGAGCGAGCCGATGAGCGGACCGCCCAGTCGCTGCATCTGCGTGCCGAATCCACTCCCGGTGTACAGGAAGCCATCTTCGTGAGCAAAGACGAAGCACGCGAGATTTTCCGGGAGGAGTTCGGAGATGAGGCCGACATTTTTACGGATCAGCCGTTTCTGCCCGCCTCCATTCGGGTGCGACTTCAGACGGCCTATGCGAATCCTGACAGCCTGGATCGCCTCGCAGAGGAGTTCGCCGGCTGGAATCGCGTGGTCAGCGCCCAGAGTACTTCGTTGGGATCTTCCA
>CBFGXY010000187.1:0-4451 GCA_965652945.1 uncultured bacterium | reverse complement strand
CATGTCGAGGCATCGCACGCACAGCGTCGGCTCGCTACCATCTTTGGTCGCCGCGGCGAACTCAATCTGACGGCGGTGTATATGGGCCGGGGCGCCACGGGTGAGTATCCCGGAAGTTCGCTCAAGCGAGAGCGGGCGCTCATGGGTAGGGCGAGGTTCGCTCGTCCCACGTGGTCGTTTCAGATCTCCAATCTCTATGGCCGTCACCGTGTAGGGGCACATGGCGGGGTTGTCCCGTGGTCCGGAGGGACCTACGAGACCATCTACTATCGCACGGACGCGGTCGTTCGAAACAATGGCGCGCTCCGCTTTACGATCCGAAACGACCTCGATGCTCGTCTTCGCCTGTTGCGTGGCGGCGCCACATCCGACATCGCCGCATTCCGCACGACGGAATCCTTCAGATACCTGCACGGAAGTGAGACGACCCAGGCCCGGATTCATCGCACCGGGCTTATGGCCGCTCATAGTGCGTCGATTGGAAGCCATCATCTGCAGATTCAATCAGAGGGGTGGTTCGAATCAGTCGAAAATGACAGCGCGCTGACGCACCGACGCGATCACAGACGATATGCCGTCGAACTCCGAGTCCAGGATTCGCTTGATGTGGGCGGATTCTCCATTCAGGGCGAGGCCGGTTTTCGATATTTCGATTCAGGGTCCGGCGCGATGGCACAAGCACGATTGGAGCGCTCCTCCCGAATGAGCTCGGCATTCCTGGATCTGAGTCTGACGTGGATCGACATTCCGACAATTGCGATTAAAGGGTTCGGACCGCACGTGACGCCACTGGAAAACATCCGACCGGGGCGTGCCTTCATGGCCCGAACGGGCGTTGCCGTCACTCCCGGAAGTCTTCGCCTCGAGGTAGATGCCTACGCGGTGCGTGAACAGCACAGGCTGATGTCCTTGATGGACGTGGACCACCTGCTTCGTTTCGACCAGCTCGTGGATCCCGTGGATCGTATTGGCCTTAGTTTTCGGAGTGCCTACCGAGCGGATGCTACACACGGACTGTACATCGATCTCCGTGCCAACACGATCCACTGGTCAAACCGCGTCCTTCCGATGGCGATTGCGCCGCTCGCCGACTCGCAGCCTCGGTTCTGGGGAAGCGGACGTCTCGGCGCCCGGATGCTGCTTTTCCAGGGCGATCTGGACGCGGATCTCTACATTCGCGGATTTATGTGGAGCGGAATGAGAGGACGACGAATGCATCCGATGACGGGATTGTTGTCGTCGCCGGCGGCGTCCGATCGGTGGTTTCACCCTAATGGACTACTCGATGTGATCCTCGAGGCCCAGGTGAGAACGGCGACGATTACCGTAGGATTTGAAAATGTTCTCAGCGGTACGGAGATCACACTCGGGAATCTGCTCGTGCCCGATTACCCCTTGCCTGAACGTCGTTTTCGGATCGGCGTCTTCTGGCCGATTCTGGACTGAGCGGGAACCAGAGGGCGCTTACGAGCCCTGAGGATAGACTTTGTATTGACGTGAAATGACGTTGATCAGGAGGTCGAACTGCCGGCAGCCTGCGGGGCTGTCAGGACAGATCGAGGCCTCGAGGGACAGGTCATTGGCAAAGACGTCCTGGATCTGTGCTTCCTCGAGACGAAAAACATTGCTGCCGGAATTTGCCGCGGCTTCCAGCTCGTCCACGGAGATGAGAATCGTCTGAATGCCGGACTCCCCGATCCCGTACGATACGCCGAGCGTTCGTGACGGTGTCATCCCCTCTCCTTCTGAATTGGGTTCAGATTCGACTTCGCCCGATGCAGAGACATCATCCACCGTACCAGCTCGAAGGTGTACCAGGCGACCGCGCATCGTAAACACCGAGTCCACGAACACCTCACTCAGAACAAGAGAGTCCGGCAACTCCGTTGTATTACCAGCGATAAGTGGATCGTCCGTCCTGTTCCAATTCTCTGAAAACGATGAGCTGTCCTGCTCATTCGTTTGACACGCAGCTACAAACAAGAGCATTGCTACGACAAGGACGCGGATCGTCATAAAAACGGCCGATAGGATGAGAAATGCTGAAGGAGGTCACCATGATAGGGTTTTTCCTCTCGTCCTGCCAGACCGGAAACCCTGTGGTCGATTGTAACCGTCATCTAACATGCTGTCTTCGTTTGATGACACGGCGGTATCATGTGCAGCCGAACACTCGCCCACTTCGATGCATCCGAGGAACAAACTATGAACATGCCTGCGGCCTCCCGGTCAGTACTTATCCTCTCGCTTCTGATCCTCGCAACGTCCGCCCTTACACACCATGTAGCGGGTCAGGAGGCATCGATCGTGATCACTAACGTCACCGTCATTCCAATGAACGGTACGGCACCGCTCGAGGATCACACGGTGATCGTGCGCGATGGCATCATCGCCGAGGTCGTTCCATCGGGCTCGCCGAGTGATCATGATGGGTCGACGATAATTGACGGAAGTGGCCGCTTTTTGATACCTGGCCTTGCCGAGATGCACGGTCATATTCCGGGGTCCACCAATCCACAGTATGCCGAGGATGTGCTCTTCCTCTACGTATCGAATGGTGTTACAACGGTTCGCGGCATGGCCGGCGATCCATCTCATCTCGGGCTCAGAGAGCGAATCGCACGCGGCGATCTGCTGGGACCAACCATTTACATTGCCGGTCCGGGTCTCTCCGGAAGCCGCGCCTCGAGCAAGGACGTAGTCGAGCAAACGGTTCGCGAGCAGCATGAAGCCGGCTATGACCTCCTAAAGGTCTTCAGCATGCCACCTGAAGTGTACGCACACATGGCGTCTACGGCCCATGAACTCGGTATTCCTTTCGCCGGACACATTCCCGTCTCGGTTGGACTGACCGGCGCTCTCGAAGCTCGTCAAGCGTCGATCGATCATCTGGACAGATACATCGAATATCTTGCGGCCGAACATCCAGAAGTCCATAATAGGGAGCCCGTTTTTTTCGGAAGCGGGGTGATCGACCTGGCTGACTCGTCCCGCATTGCATCTGCGGTTGCCGCTACGGTCGGGGCGCAGGTCTGGAACGTACCGACCTTGAGCCTGGTCGAGCATCTCGCATCGCCGGAGTCACCCGAAGAAATGATCCGGTGGCCGGAGATGAAATACATGCCGCCCAACGTTCGCGCAGCGTGGGTACGGTCCAAGCATTCGTTCAGCGAGCGGGCAGACTTCCAGCCTCAAGCCGCAACCATGCTCGTAGACATGAGGCGCCGACTCACGAAGGCACTGCACGACGGCGGTGCCATGATCGCCCTGGGATCGGATGCGCCACAGTTTTTCAATGTCCCGGGCTTTTCTCTCCACCACGAAATGCGGATGATGGTTGATGCCGGACTGACGCCCGAAGAAGTTCTGGTGACGGGTACGAGAAACCCGGCCCTGTATTTCGGTACACCCGAGGAGTTCGGAACGATCGAAGTGGGACGACGCGCCGACATGATCCTTCTTGAAGCAAATCCGCTGGATGACATAGCCAACGTTCGCCGGCGGGCAGGCGTATTGGTGCGCGGCAAATGGCTGCCTGAATCGGAGATCCGGCAGCGTCTAGACGAAATCGCCCATAGAAATGCAATGCCCGAAGAATAGTAATCAATACAGGCATGCGTCCCGGCGATGAGCATGCTGAAATGTCCCCGGTATTCATCCAAATGGAGACAATAAATGCGCCTGAAGCACCTGATTTTCTACTTGCTTTCGTGGTTGAATATCGATTTATATATCAGACGGCACTCGATCGATCGCCGAAAAAAGAACCCACCAGACTGGTTTCCGTTAACGGTACTGAGGTTACGGTCGATAGTAGCCTCTCGTAATCACTTCAATCTCTATTGAATATGAGCAACCGGCGAGGAGACGACGCCATTCGCTGCTCTTTTTGTGGCCGTACCGCCAATGAGGTTTCCTCGATGGTGGCGGGCCCCGACGTTTATATCTGCGACAGGTGCATAAATGACGCCGCAGGTATCGTTCGCAGCGACCTTGCCGCCTTCAACCCGGGTGCGGTTCAGCGCCCGAGGACAAAGCCGGCGCCCGCAACCGGTCGCCTGTCTCCGGCCGAGATCAAGAATGCGCTTGACGAATACGTGATCGGTCAGGATCGAGCCAAGAGAGCGCTTTCGGTTGCCGTCTATAATCACTACAAGCGGGTCGACAACCACGACTTTCTGCCCGATTTTTCTGATGTCGAACTTGAAAAGTCGAACATCCTTCTGATCGGTCCTACTGGTACCGGGAAAACGCTGCTGGCCCGTACTCTGGCCCGCATTCTGGACGTGCCGTTTTCTATCTCAGATGCGACCGTCCTGACGGAAGCGGGCTACGTAGGAGAAGATGTGGAAAGCATCCTCGCGCATTTGTTGCATGCCGCCGACTTCAATATCGAGCGCGCAGAACGAGGCATCATTTATATCGATGAGATTGACAAGATCGCACGTAAG
>CBFGXY010000186.1:0-4464 GCA_965652945.1 uncultured bacterium | reverse complement strand
GGCCGCCCCGAGGACACCCGTAATCATGGTCAATCCCGCTATCCACAACAGGATCTTGTGCGTGTATCCCACATCTCCAATAAAAAGAAGCGTAAACACGCGTATGAACGCGTAGACACCGACTTTCGTCAATAGTCCCGCGAATACGGCACTGACGGTGACAGGGGGCGTGTGATAGGAATCAGGTAGCCAAAAGAACAGGGGAAAGATGGCCGCTTTAATTCCAAATGCCACCACAAAAAACATAGATATCGTCGTGATCAGACCCGTCCGATCAAGCGTAGGGAGGATCGACGCCATCTCTGCCATATTCAACGTTCCGGTAAGGCCGAAAAGCATGGCGATACCTACCAGAAGGAATATGGATGACACGAGGTTCAACCCGACATACTTCAGGCTTCCGACCAGCTGCTCGCGTTCATTCCCCAGTACCATAAGAGCAAATGATGCGATCAGCATTACCTCGAACCATACGAACAGGTTGAAGATATCTCCCGTCAGGAACGAGCCGCTGACACCCATCATCATGATCTGATAGAATGAGTGAAAGCCGAACCGGAGGCGACCGTCGTCGATCTCCGCAAGGGAATAGACCACAGCAGCGACGTTGATGATGCCCGTAATAACGAGCATGATTGCGCTGAGGTGATCGACTACGAATGTGATACCTATCGGGATCTCCCAGTTACCGAAGCTGGTAGCCAGGATGCCGTTCTTATTTACGGCAACCAGGAGAAAGATGGAAGCGATCAGGTGTGCAAGGCTTCCGATCAGGGCGACCGTTCGCTGAGCCGACAGAGACCTCCGCAGCAATAGCGTCACCACGGCAGTGGATGCCGGGATGAGAAGCGGTAGTAATAAGAGGAGATGGATGGTCACGGAGCGGGCAGTATAAGATCAGAGGAGCGGGTCCTCTCGGAACGAATCAGAATCGGTAGTTCCATACTCACTTTCTGTCCTGTAGACGAGCGCAAGGGTGAACGAGATGAGTCCGAACCCGATGACGATCGCAGTAAGGATTAGAGCTTGAGAAAGCGGATTCGCCATACTTTCGGGGCCCATCGTCTCCCCCACTGCGATCAGAGGCGGGTTATCCCTGTTGAGCCTCCCTAACGTGAAGATGACGACGTTGGCTGCATTGGACAACAGCGTAAATCCAATGACAAAACGTACCAGGCTTCGTCGGAGCATCAAAAAGACGGCCGCCGCAACCATGAATCCGACAACGATGGCAAGAAGAGCTTCCATAGTGATCAGTCGGGAAACATGGTTATGCCGCGGCTCTCAAACGAGAAGACGATTCCAATTCCCGTTCCAGCTACTGCCAGATAAACTCCCAGATCGAACAGCAGGGACGTCCCAAGTGCATAGTAATCGCCGCCCGGAAGGGGTATGTCGAGCCACTTCCCGGTGAGAAAGGTATCTCCCGCGAAAAGAGGGATGATCCCCGCCACTACGGCACACATGATACCGACGCCGATCAGATCCCGCGGATTGACCCGGATCGCTTCAGCTGCTTCCCGGACCCCATGCGATACCGCGTAAAAGGCGATGGAGCCTACGACGAGTAGACCACCGATGAATCCGCCTCCCGATTCGTTGTGCCCCCGCAGGAATACAAAGATTGAGAAGAGGAGCATCAGCGGGACAATCACCCGCGCGGTGGTTCTGAGAATGATGGAATCAATCATTTCTTTCCTCCACGATTAAGTCCCTGGGCGCGGAGACAGGTCCGTCGGGTTTCTTCCTTCGGATGGTCAGCCACACGATCGAGATGACGCTCAGACCCGCCATACCGATTACGATCGCTTCCCCGAGGGTATCAAGACCACGGTAATCGACCAGAATGACGTTAACGATATTTCGACCGCGCGCCTCCAGCAAGCTGGTCTGTCGGAAGTACTCAACCACCTCGCTGGTAAAGGGTACTTCGAGCACCGCGAGCATCACGGCGGTCACTGTAAGTCCGGTGAACACAGCGATGGTAATATCGCGGATGAGTCCAGGCGTCCGGGCTTCTTCTCGCTCCCCACGAGGCAGCTTCACCAGTACAAGCGCGATAATGACGACGGTCAGCGTCTCTACCAGGAACTGCGTCATTGCCAGGTCAGGCGCACCGAAGTTGATATAGATCAATGCGATGGAGAAGCCTGAAACCCCGAGGATCAGAATGGCTGCAATCCTCTTGCGCGCAACCGCGGCAGCAACGGCTGCAAGAATCATCGATATTGCGATGATCCATTCGTACGGCCGTACATCACCAAACATCTCCCATGATGGGAGTACCGCTCCATACTTGATGAAGAAGGTTACCAGCACCAGTAACGCTGTAACGGCAAAGGCAGTCCCCATACCGTATCGCATGATGCCGGTCTGGATCAAATTGGTTTGGACCCGTGCGAACGACATGACACCGTCAACCACGTGATCGTAGCCGTTATTCGGTCCTCTGGCAAACCAGCGGCTGAACCACGTCATTGCGCTGCTGCGCCGGATCTTGTCCCATCCGAAATAGACCGCCACACCAAGGGCCACCGTAACGGCACTGAGAAGAAGGGGAAGGTTCAGTCCATGCCATAGGGCCAGGTGAAAGTCGAGGTACGGTGCACCCAGGACCGATGCGGCTGCGGGCCCGATCAGAGTTTCATCGACAAGTCCCGGAACAACACCGTAGAGCAGGCCGAGCACGGCCAGCACGAGAGCACCCAGCCACAATGCAACTGGACCGTCGCTCGCCGTTTTCGCCTGCGAGGTTGGCTCTCCCAGAAATGGTCTGATCGAGACGACGCCGGCTGCTCCTACGATGGCGATATTCGCTACGACCGCTGCTGCGACGAGCAGGCCATACGCCGTTTCATGCTGGAGCGCTGCTTCGTAGACAATCTCCTTTCCGATAAATCCGATGAAAGGCGGGAAGCCTGCCATCGAAAGCCCGGCGATGATCGCTGCCGCGAACGTTACTGGCATCGTCTTGCGAAGCCCCCGCAGTTGCCGCACATCGCGCGTGCCTGCCTGATGGTCGATCGCGCCGGCAACCATGAAAAGCGATGCCTTATAGAGCGCGTGGACCACAATGAACACAATACATGCGGTTATGGCTGCCTCCCCTCCCATTCCGAGAAGCATGGTCAGAAGTCCCAGCGCCATCACGGTCGAATATGCCAGGATCTGCTTCAGGTCGTTATAACCGAGACTCAGCCAGGCACTTATGAGCAACGTCACGGCCCCGACAGCCGTCACGATCCATATCCATTCCGGCGTGCCACTGAGAGCCGGCGAAAAGCGGGCAAGGACGTATATCCCTGCTTTCACCATCGTTGCCGCGTGCAGGTATGCACTGATAGGGGTCGGTGCCGCCATCGCATTTGGCAGCCAGAAATGAAAAGGGAACTGCGCCGATTTCGTGAATGCGGCTGCCAGCAAACACAGAAGGATCGGAACATAGAGAGGGCTGGCCTGCAGGGCATCCGGCTGCGTAAGGATCTCAGAGATCTCGTACGATCCCGCAATGGTCGCCATCAGGATGAGGCCCGCCAGAAGTGCAAGGCCACCCACATTGGTAACCAGCAGGGCCTGCCAGGCAGCTTTCCTGGAAGGTGCCTCCTCATGGTTGAAGCCAATGAGGAAGAACGACATCAAGCTCGTCAGCTCAAAGAATACGTAGAGCGTGATGACATTGTCGGAAAGGAACATCCCGACCATCGATGCCATAAAGGCCATAAGGCTGGCATAGTATCGGCCGGCCTGGTGGTGCTCACCGATGTATCCCGAGGAATAAATCAGGATAAATGCACCTATGACGGTGACGATCAGAGCGAAAAAGAGGCTCAGGCCGTCAAGCAAAAAAGAAAACTGAACGTCGAAGCCCTGTACCCACGGAATGACCTGGCGCAGGAACTCGCCGCCCGCCACATTTGGGACTTGCGTGAGGAAAAGGGCCGCAAGTGTCACAGGCACCAGTGCCAGTACCCATCCTGCATTACGATTGGCAATTCGGTACACCAGCGGCGCGCACACCGCTGCCACGTAACCAAGAAGTACGGATAGAAACATCATTAGCTATGCCCCCTCTTACGCTCGCGTTCGAGATCCCGGGCAATCCTCTTACGAAGCCGTTTCCGCACATCCTTTTCGTGACCAAACGCCTCGTCGATGACGGTGCCTTTCCAGAGCTCGATGCCGCTAAGGTGGGCAGCTCGGCCGATCATATGTGCCGCCACAGGAGAGGTTAAAATGGCAAACAGAATAAGCGCGATGGCGCGTGCCCAGATGCCCGTTTCGGGAAACTTGATCATCAGTGCAGTAACCAGCATTCCCGTCCCCATTACGCCTGCCTTCGTGGCTGCATGCATGCGAAGCATGAGGTCGGGCATTCGAACGACCCCAAATGCGGCGACGAAAATAAAGAAGGTACCGACCCCTATCAGTGCATACCTGCACGCGGCAACGATGGTGAAAGCAGGG
>CBFGXY010000185.1:0-4465 GCA_965652945.1 uncultured bacterium | reverse complement strand
ATTTCGGTATCGGCAAATTCGCCGGCCTCCACCGGATCACCGTACGCGAAAAGCAGCAGGAGGCAGTCAAACTGCTGTTCAGGGATAAGGATGTTCTCTATGTTAACGTCAATGCGCTTCACAAGCTGCACAAGTTCACCGGCAAGGAGGGACATCAGCCCACACTGACGAAGCTGGGCACGGGCCAGTGGGAGCGAACCAAAGCGCGCACCAAAAAGCGGGTCAAGGATATTGCCCGCGACCTCATCGAGTTATACGCTAAGCGCAAGGCCTCCAATGGGTTCGCGTTTTCGTCCGACACGATATGGCAGCGCGAGATGGAGGCTTCTTTCCGGTACGAAGACACACCGGATCAGGCCGCAACGGTAGAGGCTGTCAAGCAGGACATGCAGGAGCCCTATCCGATGGATCGACTCGTATGCGGTGACGTAGGTTTCGGAAAGACGGAAATAGCAATCCGTGCCGCATTTAAGGCCGTTCAGGACGGTAAACAGGTGGCCGTACTCGTACCAACGACCATCCTCGCGGAACAGCATCAGGAAACGTTCGAAGAGCGCCTCGCCGAGTACCCCGTGCGGATCGATGCCCTCTCCAGATTTCGCTCGCAGGCGCAGCAGAAGAAGATTCTGGAGCAGGTTCGAAAGGGTGCGATCGACATCGTCATCGGAACTCATCGGCTGATTTCAAAGGATGTCCGCTTCAAGGACCTTGGTCTACTCGTAGTCGACGAGGAGCAGCGATTCGGCGTTGCAGCCAAGGAACGCTTGAGAAGCCTCCGGGCAGAAGTCGATACGCTGACTCTGACAGCAACGCCCATCCCGCGAACACTGCAATTTTCTCTACTTGGTGCGCGGGATCTGTCGATCATCAATACACCGCCCCGAAACCGCCAGCCCATCGTAACGGAGATCCATGGATACAATAAGGATCTGATCCGCGACGCAATTCAGTACGAGACCAGCCGCGGAGGCCAGGTATACTTCATCCATAACCGTGTTCGATCCATAGAAGAAGTAGCGACGTCACTCCGAGGAATGCTGCCCAATATCCGCATCCGTACCGCTCATGGACAGATGGATAGCCGCCGGCTCGAGCAGGTTATGGCAGATTTTGTCGACGGGGACTTCGACGTGCTGGTGAGTACGAATATCATCGAAAGCGGCCTCGATATTCCGAATGCTAACACCATCATCATTAACAACGCGGACCGCTTCGGATTGGCCGAGTTGCATCAGTTACGCGGACGCGTCGGACGTTCTGACCGGAAAGCCTTTTGCTATCTACTTGTTAAGTCAGTACATGGCATAACGCGCGAAGCACAGATGAGACTCCAGGCTGTGGAGGAGTTTTCGGATCTCGGATCCGGATTCAATATCGCGATGCGGGACCTCGACATCCGCGGAGCGGGTAACCTCCTCGGGGGCGAACAAAGCGGCTTCATCGATGAAGTTGGCTTCGAAACGTATCATAAGATACTGGATGATGCGGTTGCGGAGCTGCGGGATGAGGAGTTCGCCGAAGTGTTCGCCGGCCAGAAACACGTCCCCCGGGCACAGGAGACTCAGGTAGATGTGGAAGAGGACGCGTTCATCCCCGACTCCTACCTCTCGAATAATGTTGAACGCCTCAATGTATATCGCCGCATTAGCGAAGCGGACACGATCGATGCGCTGGACGACATGCGACTCGAGATACTGGATCGCTTTGGGCCTATACCGGAGGAAGTAGAGAATCTGCTACGCGCGGCACGAATCCGACTGATGGGACAGTCGTTGCGACTCACGAAAGTGCTCTACAAAAACCAGAGGCTGTTCCTTTATCCGCCGTCTGAAAAAGACGACCCGTATTTCTATGAGCACCTGTTCTATACATGGCTCGAGAAATTAAACGACCTCGATCGTCGGTATGTACTTCGGGATGAGAAAGGAAAACGACTTCGGGCAATCGTCCAGGATGTACCAACACTTCGGGTCGCAATCGAAGTGATGGAGCGACTGCAATTTGAGGCAGAGGTCGTTACAACCTGATTTTTTCTCGACGACCCTCAAAATATCGACCCCACATTTCGCTCACATTCGACGATCGTCGGCAGTCCGGGGAGTTGTGTCGCACTTTGACCAGGTCGCGCTGTAAACAATTTCTGTGCGCCTGGCGTGCCGGGTGTCTTGCCTAACCGTTCGTTGCGCTATTTTTTTCGATGATCCTCTTAGCTGCATCCCGAACCATTGTGCGCAATTCGACCGGAGCAATAATCTGCGCATCGGCACCGAATCGAAGTACCCACTGAGCGATGTACTCCAGGTTCTCGAAGCGGAACGTCACGTCGACGCTCGACTCCGACTCCTTCTCCTCTTCGATCATGGCAGGAATACCAGATCTCATCCATGGATAGCGATCTTTGGGGAAGCGGATCGTGATGGGATCCGAATCCTCCGGCGCACCTTTCTCCTCCAGATACTCTTTCAGATCGAAATCTGCGGGCACCTCGAACTTCGACGACAAGATGTGCAGCGATATCATTCTGTCGAGACGAAAATTACGCAGGTCATCTCGAAGATGATCGTGCGCGATGAGATTCCAGTGATCGGTGTAATAGACGAGAGCGAGAGGATCCACCCGACGTTTCATTACCTCGTCTCGGCTCATTACATGATACTCCATCACGACAGACCTCTGGTCCGCGATCGCCTGACTGAGATTATACCAATGACCCTCGTCCGCGTCCGTACCGGGAAGAGGCCTGTGAAGCCAGTACGGATCAAGCACGGTACGCTGCTTCACCCTTTCGATGTACTGTGCAATTGGGCCCGGTAGCACTTCTCGAATCTTCAGATCCACCTGATCCGCGTCGGATCGAAGGGAAGGATCCGATTGCAGCTTCATAAACTCAGCGCCCATGAGCAGTGTGGCGGCCTCTCGCGCCGTCAGCATCAGAGGCGGCAACTGATACCCATCCAGAATCTCATATCCGCCGCGCTCTCCGTAGGTTAACGGGATACCCGAATCGGTTAATGAGCGCAGATCCCGAAAGATCGTCCTCCTGCTGACACCAAAGTGCTCCGCCAGATCCCGCGATGTCAGACTTGGACGCTGCTGCAGCAGCAGAATGATATTGAAGAGCCGCTCGGTTCGATTGAGGGCTCGTTCGAGATTGCTCATCTGATATCTATGGACCCGTCACTTGTATGATTTCCTTCGTACTGAAATATGGATCGTCCATCAGATCTGCTATAGACCGTCGCACTATGGAAGCATTTGGATATTGATCCAGCAGCGATTCGATCTCCTCTTCGAGATCGCCACCCTTGAGACATACGAGCCCGGACCACTCGTTCTCGCCCTCCATCCGAACCTTGTTTAGCGCCACATTCCGCCCATGCCATTGCCACAGTGTTTTCAGTGGGGCCGTCGCACGCGAGACGGACAGGTGATGAGGAATCACACCTTCCTCGGCGCGAGTGTGAATCGCAGTGACATTCTCCAGACCGATGCGCCGGGCCATGGTCTGCACGGCCATCGTCTTTTTTTTGCACCGCATCAACACCAATGAAGTGAACCCGGGGGAACAGAATCGCCAGCGGTATCAACGGAAGGCCTCCACCCGTTCCCCAGTCACAAACCCGAGCGTTGTCAGGAAACGTTCGGATGGCCAGAGTAAGGCAGTGGGGGATGTGCCGCGAAGCAATGGAATCTTCGTCGGCCCGCGAGACTAGATTCACACGTTGATTCATTGCCAGGAGCTCCTTCGCGAAGGCCTCCAGCTGTTCAACCATACGAGGTGTCAGGTCCACGGCAAGCCCTCGCGGGATTACGACCATACCTCCTCCACCTGGGACCGGTCGCCCGAATTCTGACCATTCGGGGCGCGCTTTAAAAGCACCATCAATACAGACATATCTGCAGGCGAGACGCCGCTGATTCGCGAAGCTTGACCAAGATTCTCAGGTCGGATCTTAGACAATTTCTCCCGAGCTTCCATGGTAATATTGGTAACTGTCGCGAAATCAAAGTCCTCCGGAACGGGCCATGACTCCAGGCGGTCAAGTTTCTGCACCGCCTCCCGCTCGCGATCGAGATAGCCGGCGTATTTCAGCTCGATCTCAATCAATCGCAGTACATCTTCGGAGCCGGGTGCATCCGACCGTATTTCCGCCGTTCGCCCCACCGCATTCAACAGGTCAGAAAGAGTAACCTGTGGACGCAGGGCAAGCCTGTCAGCCTTCTCGGGCTGCGTTATGGGCGACGTACCGACGGATTCAAGATAGCCGTTTACTTCCTCGGGACGTATCGACAGGTTCTCCAGCCGTTGTCGCGTCTCCTCGATAGCGCGCTCCTTGCGCTTGAATCGATCATACCGCTCCTTCGTAACCAGACCCAATCCAAACCCCTTTTCGGTCAACCTGCGGTCCGCATTGTCCTGTCGAAGCAAGATGCGATGTTCGGCGCGGGAGGTGAACATTCGATA
>CBFGXY010000184.1:0-4471 GCA_965652945.1 uncultured bacterium | reverse complement strand
GCTCACCATATTCTGTCGATACCACCGTCTTCTAAGATTCCTCACATCCCTCCTCCCGATGGTACGAGATTTACAGAAAGAGTTGACCGCCGAGTCCTCGTTGCACCGTCTTGCCCTACGTATGCTATCGCTACTGGGCGCACTGCTCCTTCTTCTCCACTTACCTGCTGAGGCGCAGGTCTCCCAGCTTGACGGGCTCGACGCCTACATCGAATCAGCGATTGCCGATTGGGAGCAGCCGGGCCTCGCGATTGCGATCGTAAAGGACGATCAGATCATATACGAAAAGGGGTTCGGCGTCACTGCACGAGGCACCGGAGAACCCGTGGATGAGCACACGCTCTTCGCAATTGCCTCTACCACAAAAGCTTTTACGGCCGCGGCCCTTGGACTTCTTGTGGATGAAGGAAAGCTCCACTGGGATGACGCCGTTCGCAGGCACCTCCGCGGCTATCGCGTGAAGGATGATTATGTGAGTCAGGAAGTCACGATTCGTGACCTGTTGACGCACCGCGTAGGGGTGGCCTCTCATAATAATGTCTGGATCGCTGCACCGTTCGATCGGAAGGAACTCATCCGGAGGGCGCGGCACCTTCCGCAGGACCGGGAATTCAGGTCGGGGTACAGCTATAACAACCATATGTACGTGGCTGCGGGAGAAGTTGCCGGCGCGGTGGCAGGTTCGAGCTGGGACGAATTGCTGCAGACCCGCATTTTCAATCCGCTCGGCATGACGCGGACCACAACGCGCCTTGCCGTAGCGGAAGCGAATGGAAACATTGCTTCGCCGCACATCAGGGTGGATGGAGAAGTCATGCCCGTGCCACGTCGAAATTACGATGCTCTCGGTGGAGCCGGCTCGATGTTCTCAAGTGTGCACGACATGGCTCAGTGGGTGCGCATGCATCTGAATGAAGGAGAGTTTGAGGGTCAGAGAATCTTATCTCCTGAGGTCATCGCCGAGATGCACTCCCGCCAGGTCAATATTGGAATCGGATCGAGCACTCGAAGCATGTTTCCCGACCGCACATACGCCTACTACGGACTCGGCTGGCGACTGCACGACTATGCGGGATACGATGTTGTCCAGCACACCGGTACAGTCAACTTCATGCGCACGCAGGTGGGCATGATTCCCTCGGAAGGGATCGGGGTCGTGGTGCTCAGCAACTTTACTTCGACCTCGCTGCAGACTGCTCTGATGTACCGTGTGTTTGATCTGCTGCTCGACCTGCCCACGCGCGACTGGAGCGCTGAGTATCTGAGGTCATCGAGCTCTTCAAGTCCATCGCGCGCCGACTCCAAGCCCCAGCCGTCGAATCCCAGCCTTGACATTGCAAGCTACGCCGGTGTGTACTCGGATAGCCTCTACGGCGACATCTACATCAATCTCGAGGAGGACGGACTCGTACTTCGATATTCTCCCGACTACGTTGCCGATCTCGAGCACTGGGAGAACGACACCTTCCGTGCGGTCTGGAGGTCTACGGGTTTTGGAAGCACCATGGCAACGTTCAGCGTTAAAGACGATGAGGTGGAATCCATGTCGTTGCGCGGCTTTACGACATTCTCATTCTCAGGCGATCCTGAGCCGAGGCGACGCGCGGTGCATCCTCCACATGGCACTCTTCCGATGGAGATCGATGGTTGACTCATTCCAAAAACCACCAGCGGGTCCAGGAATGTTATCCTGAACCCGCTGAGTCATTTGGCAGGCGTGGAAGGTCAGAATGCGATTACCGCTTCAACCATCAGGCCGTCGAACTTGCCGCCGTGGTAGATATGGGATGGCGGATATCCGCTGTAGCTCTGGTTCACGTACTCGGCTTTCAACAGGATATTGGGAGTCATGAACCATCCGCCACCGAGCTGAATCCGTTCGATGGTGACGTCATTGCCCGATCCCACGAGTTCTCCATCGACCCGGTTGTACCGTGCTCCAAGGAAGAGCTGATCCTGCGGAAGGAAGCGGTAGATTGCCTCGCCGCCCAGCTGGGTCCAGCTTCTGGAGTCCTGCTCGGCATGGGTGCGACCCGAGACGAATTCCGCGACCCCAAAGAGCTCCAGGCCGTGGAACTGCACGAAGGGGTTTATCATCGTGGCTGTGACCTGGTCAGTGAACTCAGGAGCAACCCGTCCTGAGCGGAAATTGGCTGCAGCAGTGGCGCCGACAGGTTCCAGCACCAGATAATATCTGGATCCCGTGCGATCGCCCGCATAGAGCGTACTCCGTGCCGAACCTGCCGTGTGGTAAACGCTGCCCGTCAGGCGCAGGCGAAGATCGGGGTTCACCTGGCCGTCGTATCCCAGCTTCCCGTAGAACGACGGCTGCTTATTGCCGGAAGCTTCCACGTTTCCGCTGATCTCCCCGCCCGTTACACCTATCAGCGCCAGGGCACCGTCCCGCATGAACTGCACCTCTCCCCCGATCTCTGTGGCGAAAGCATCCATGATGTAGTTCCCCACAAACGGGTTGTGCATCGCATTTCCGTTGTCCGTGCGGCGAAACTGAGCATCGCCATAGTTGATTCCGAAGTGCCCTGTACGGATGGTCACGTAATCCATCAGACCATCGAGCGCATCGATTCCGAGGAAGCCGAGGTCATCTACCTGCATGTATCCTCCTTTGACCCATGCTTCGGGGTGATGTCTCGATGAGAGATACGTGGTGAGATTCACGCGGACGCCGTCGGCCAGCTGTGCATCGAGTACGAGGTTCGCCGTAGCGGTATTGAACCCATAGCCGAGGTTGTAAAGGTCGACATTGGATTCATTGGAGTGGGACAGCATCTGCATTTGCTGTGTGAAGGCTGCGCCCCAGCGAAGCTGCATCCCGTCGAATGGAGTGTCATCCTTCTCCGTTTCGAAGATGCCAATACCCGCCTGATCGTACGGTTTGAAGTTCTGTATGACCTGAGCGTTGACCAGCATTGGCAGCCACAGGAGAAGCGCGACGATTGATGCGGGCAGTTTGTGTTTCATTGTATTAGAGGTGTTCGTGATCGAGTTGGAGATGAACAGGGGTTCTACCAGGGAGGTGGATCATCCGCCCATGGCAATCAGGTCGAAGTGGACCGTGATTTCGTCATGCACGCGAACCATTCCCAGGAGTCGGACGGGCGGCGTCACTTCGAATGTTGACATCCGCAGGTTATGACTGCCTTTCAGATGAACCTTCTTTTCGTCCATTCGCTGGGCAAGTGCGCGAACAGTGATGATTTGCGAGCTGCCGGCCAGTTCAAGTGTGCCAACCGCTTGAACGAGCGACGCGCCATCTTCATCGGCATCCTGGAGGAGCTCCGCTTTCTGGATGTTGAAGGTGATGAACTCGTGTACATCAGCACGCAGGGCGTTGCGGAGGTCTTGATTCATGCGTCTGATTCCGCAATCGAACGCACCGGCATATATGTTCATGCCTCCCGATACCGGATCGATGGTTCCTCTGCCGGCCACTTCCGTGGTCGAGCAACTGAACGAATTCAGGTTGGTCGTTCCGTCGATCGTGATGGAACTTCCCGGGAGCAGATACACCTCTGACAGCGGTGGACGAGATTCGTCACTGATCGCTCCCATGAGCAAAGGGAAGAGAATCAGTCCCGCAAAGGCAACGATACGCATGGCTCTTCCTCGGGCGGAATTCGGGATAGCGGTCGCTTCGCTCGTCAGGGATGCACGGCGACGTCAAACTTCACACGCACCTCATCGTCGGCACGCAGTGCGCCCAGCATTGCGGTGGGGCGCTCGATGTCCAGTTCCGACATCTTCAGCTCGAATTCGCCCGAGAGCCGGATTCGGCCGTTATCCGCCGGCGTTGCCTTCGCGACGATCTCGGTCGGGCGCGAACCGTTGGCGGCTCGAAGTGTGCACCTGGCAACCACGTCATCGCCCGTTACCTCCGCACTCTCGAGAGTGAACTGGACCAGGTTGCTCTCTCCCACCAGCGTTTCACGTACTTTCGATGTTAGTCCGCGGGGTCCACAGTCAAGACTGTAAACGGGAACCGATACGGTTACTCCTTCGATTGACGAGAATCGCTGCCCGTCAACTTGAGCCTCCATGGTTCCGGCCAGTTGCGTAGAAGTACAGGACCAGTCTCGGACGTTGGACGATCCCGACACTTCGATCGTGCCCTCCGAGTCAAACTGCAGCGTCGTCAGGGAGGCAAAGAAAGTCAGGCCTGCGATTGCGATAGCGATAACCGTTTTCATGGCAGCAGAGGGTAGACTTGTAGTTACGGATACCACCAAACAACGACTACCTGCGGCCTGCTTTTGCGAGTAAGCCCGCCTATTGCCTCGTAAGGGATTGACGGTGTCGCCGTCGCCGTTTCCCCTACACGTCGTAAGGGATCGCCCTACACACAATCTGTTTGCACACATGCACGCAGCACTCCAGCGCCTTCGCGGGTCGATCGCTGCTTCAGCCTACCTCCGAATACAAAGTTCTGCCTATGATTGAAAGAAAGTGCGGG
>CBFGXY010000183.1:0-4478 GCA_965652945.1 uncultured bacterium | reverse complement strand
AAGAATCAGGCCGCTCGTTCTATATTGCCCGGTTTGTCTGTGTGCCTTCGATGAATCGAGACTCGACATATCCCAGGCGTCTCTTCGCCACTCCCGCGTACTATCTGGGCGGGATATGGCGGACGATCAATGAGCGGCAAATTTTCCTCTGGGCGCAGGCTATCGCCTTCAAGGTGCTCATCACCATCGTGCCGATCATAATTCTCGCGACGGGCATCCTCGGAATGATCTTGAAGCGAGCCGAGCCATTTGAGCAGATTGCAACGATCTTCGTCGAGTTTCTTCCACCCGGCCAGAGCGATCAATTCATTGGTTTTCTGGAGCAGCTTCAGGGCTCAGGCAATTTTATTACCATCGTAGGTGTGCTCGGCCTTCTGTTTTCGGCGGTTACAATCTTTACCACGCTGCGCGTAGTAATCAGCAATGTATTTCAGGAAGACTGGCACGCCGGCCGCAGCGTGATCGGTGGCTATTTATTCGACATCCGAATGGCCGTCCAGGTCGGATTGTTGTTCTTGCTGACAGTGAGTTTGTCGGTTGCGGTGCAAGGCGCCGATCTGGGTTTTCTGAGCACACTGGGAATTGATTACGCATGGGTCGAGCGGGGATGGCAGCAAATCATACGGGTGCTGGGGCTGGTCATTCCCTATCTGCTGACCACGGCGATGTTTTTCCTGCTGTTCTATCTGGTGCCGACGCCCCATCCTCCTAAACGAAGTGCCCTCATCGGGGCCGTCGTTACGGGACTCATGTGGGAGGCGGCCAAATTCTCGTTTGCCGCCTATGCGACGAGTTTCGGGCGGCCGGAGCGGTTCGGAGGAGGGCAGGAAGGGTTCCTTCTTGGTAACACTTTCGCCGTCATCATCCTCTTTGTTTTCTGGATCTATTATTCTGGCGTAGTTTTGATAATCGGCGCCATAATCACATCATTGCATGAATCAAGACACCGACTTCGGAGACGGACGGCAGTTGCTGAACGGGATAATCGCCCGACCTCACCTTCAGATTATGATCCTGATGAAGTGCACGATAGGTCCTCACCTTGAAGGCAGAACGACGTATCGGTGGACTGATATTTTATGATCCTACCGCTTCACTGCAACGGTTTTCTGGTAAGTACGGGTGCCGGGGGTTCCGCCTTCCAACGTGGAGGCGGGTTCGGGTTGGCAATCTGCATGCTTGTGGCACTGGTTTCATTGGGAAATCCCGTTTCTGCGCAACATCGACTGTATTTCGTAGACGATGAGACTACGGTGCGAGGAATCGCTTTTCGCTTTCCCGAAACGCAGACATTTGATTCAAATCGGTTGCGCGAGGAGATATTTACGCAGGCTCCTTCATTTTTCGATCGCGTCCGCAGAGCATTGCCTCTGTTCAGTTCCCCTGTGTATGAGTTCGATCCGGTTGAATTGCAACGCGATGTGGTTCGGCTTCGCCAGTTTTATCAGCGAAACGGTTTTCTCCATACTCGCATCGATTACCCGGCATCGCAGCTCGATACGACCAGCAATTCCATTAGGGTGATATTCACCGTCTGGGAAGGTCCACCGCTCATCATCCAGAACATCGGTTTTGAGAGCCGCGACGGAAGTCCTGCCGTTCAGTCATTCGCCGAGGAAGATCAGGAAGACTGGATTCGATTTCGGGATCGCCTCGGCGTTCGAATCGGCTCAAGGTATACGGAGTTCGAACGCACGCGTGTCCAGGACGAGGTCCTGACCTGGCTTCAGGATCAAGGGTATGCCTTCGCGGAGGTCACCCATCGAACCAACATCGACTCCGTTGCCAGCGTCGTCGATCTGCGGATCGTGGTGGAGCCGGGTCCGGTTGCCTTCGTGGATGAGGTCCTTCTTCAAGGCAACGAGAGTGTGTCGCGGGAGGTGGTTCTGCGAGAAACCGCGCTGAAACCCGGCGACCGCTTCTCCAGAAGTAAACTGATCACGGGGCAGCGGCGCCTCTTCGCGCTTAATCTCTTCCGGGTCGCCGTTGCAGATGTGCCCGAGCAGGAGGTCAGCGATGAGGTAGACATCAGATATCGCGTGAGTGAGGCAAGACCGCGCCATGTTTCAGCTCAGACGGGGTATGGACGAAACGGTGGCATCCAGTTTTTATCCGACTGGAGACACCGAAATTTTCTCGGCGGTGCACGCGAGCTCACGATCTCTCTCGGCGCACGAACCGGCGTCTGGGCCCGTCCCGTTACGGGGCTCAGCGAAACCCGAAGCTTCTCTGCGTCGGCCTCGCTGCGGCAGCCTTATCTGTTCGTACCAGATCTGTCGGGGATCATCACGCCGTTCTACACCTGGCAGCACAGCCCGTCGCAGGATATCGAATTTCAAGAGATCGGTCTCAGTACCTCAGTGATCTATGAGATTCTCCCGTTCCGGACCATCCGTCTGCAGAACACGTTCAGCCGCGCCTATCCGTTAGGCGACACGCAGATCAGCGTTCCCGACCCGGAAGACGAGACACCGGTCGACGGGATCGAGGTGCTCGATATTTACGATCGAAGCATCTGGAATCTGTCGGCCACCTTTGGTCGCGCCGACAATTTCATCGAGGCCTCGCGGGGGTTTATTATCCGCCCTTCGTTCGAGGTGGGGGGTCTGCTGATCGCACGCGGAGTCGAATATGCGAAAGGTAATCTGGAGGTATCGGGATATCAGCCTCTGGGAAGGCGCTTTAATATCAGTGGACGCGTTCAGGGGGGAATCATCGAGCCCTTTGGCAGAAGCCGGGATCAAAGAGATCCTCAGATCGAGTATCGGTTCGAACGAATCCGGTTCTTTGCGGGCGGAGCGAGCGATGTCAGAGGGTGGGGACCAGGCAGGCTGGGACCGGAGATCCCTCGCGCCAGACTCGCCCGCGATGAAGAAGGCGACCTGATTCTCGAAGACGTGGAAGGGGGAGGTCGGCGCATCGCGCTGCAGCGGACCGGATATGAGCCCATCGGTGGGCTGGCGAAGCTCTCCGGAAATGTGGAGCTGCGGATGCCGTTTCCGGGTCTCGGCGAGAACTGGCAAACCGCAGCCTTCGTCGATTTTGGACGCGTTTTCGCGAAGATGAATAGTACGCCGTCTCCCGATATATCTGGAGTCGAACTACCTCTCGAGCCTGCCCGGCTCAGAATCGGAGTTGGAGGTGGTATACGTTTCCGAACACCCGTCGGCTACATCCGACTCGACATCGCCATGAAGGCGAACCCGTCCGATACCGACCTTCAGGATCCGGCGGAAACGTTCCGGTGGGTCTACCGGGATGAACTCAGAGAACTAAATCCGCTGGAGCCAGAACCTGACCGCCCGGATCGACCGTTCAGACGACTCTTTCAGTTTCACCTGAGTCTTGGACAGGCTTTTTGATCGAACCCAGACGTTAATGCCGGGGTAATCCCAGCAACATGGAACCAGACCAGAATCGACATAGCAATACCGAATCGGGTTCGGCACCGGATTCCACCGAATCGCGACGCAAGAGCTCGGTACTGAGCGTGATTTTGCGCTCGATCCTGGCCGTTGTGAGCGCGCTGATTATTCTGGTTCTGGTGGTCCTGGTGGTATTACAGCTGAATTGGGGAGCCCAGCTTGCAGGCCGTGTTGTGCTCGGAATCGTCGATCCGTTCAACGGCGCCGAGATTGAAGTGGACAGATTCGGAGGAACGTTTCTCACTCGGTTAGAGCTCGAAGGCGTTCGTCTGCTCAAAACATCTCCCGACGATCAGCCGGAGGAGATGTTTGCCACCATCGACACACTCAAGGTGCGCTATTCGCTTCTCGGTTTGCTGAAAGGCAAAATTCCGATCACGGAGTTACGGGTGATCAATCCATCGATATGGATGGAACAACAGATTGATGGGTCGTGGGACCTGATCAATATTTTTCCCACATCAGACGAACCCGACACGACGTCTTCACTTACGCTGGTGCTCGATGATATCACGTTGTCCAACGGTAACCTCGAAGCGCGTTTTTATTCCCCCGAACGAGACTCGACCCTTTACATTTCGGATCTCAACCTTCACGCAGGAACGGTCGAAATCGGCGAAGCCATCAGCCTGGCAATCGATAGCCTTTGGCTGTCGATCCTGCCGCCCGGTTCGGACAACCAGATTGAGGCAGGCGCCTCCGGAAGCTTGCTCGATGGAAAGCTTGCGCTGAACGCACTGAATATCATGTCGGAGGAATCCAGCCTGTCGGCGTCGGGCATTCTGATGTTGCCCACCGAGGAGGTGGAGGAAATCCATGATATCGACTTCGTGTTGGAGGCCGACCCCATAGCATTCCGTGACTTTCAGCTCTTTCTGCCAACGCTCTCTCCAGAACGTTCCGCCCACATCGACCTACACGTGGGCGGATCATCTCGGCTCATGACCGCGAGGATGAGCGCCGATTTCGACGACGGGGCCTCCATTCGCCTCGAAGGAGAAGCAACGCCCGCCACCGACGGCCCCGTGGCATATCGCCTCGAAGGCACCGTTC
>CBFGXY010000182.1:0-4487 GCA_965652945.1 uncultured bacterium | reverse complement strand
CTCCATAGAACGTCAGTCCTCCAGAGGAGAAAATCATGCCCGCCGGGTCGGCGAAGAAGGCATCCAGATTCTCGAGAATATGAAAGACTTTCGCACCGGCGATGCCAAAGATCACGGCCATTACCGTGATCGGACCGACCAACTCTCCGGGGCTCGCCAGCCTCGTTCCGCGTGCCTTGCGACCTTTCCCATCCTCCTTCTTGACGCGAACTGCACCGATGCGGCCTTCCGCGTACATCCGATTCAATTCCTTGGATGTCAGCCAGGCAGCAACCAGAACGGCCACCGCCACCATCGCACCGAATGAATAGATTGGAATCGGGAATTCGAATCCAAAAAGATCGAGGAAGATGTCGCTCAGGCGTGGATACATGCTTGGATCAGGATGCGGTCCGGAGCGATGTATTCAAGCGCTCCTCAATTTTTTCGGTCGGTATCTGCACTTGCTCGCCCGAGTCCATGTCTCTCATTGTGACAACTCCTCGGGCAAGTTCATCCTCACCGACAATGGCAACAAGTGAACTGGCGGCTCGGTTGGCGGCACGCATCTGTGCCTTCATCGATCGTCCGGTCAACTCGAATCCGACATGCCACCCCTTCGAGCGAAGTCGGAGGGCTTCGGCAAACGCCCATCGGGATGCTTCCGACCCCAACCCAATCATAAACAAGTCGGGCGCGCTACGGCCGGGAAGCTCGGATCCTGCGGCTTCCATCGCGAGAAAGAGCCGTTCGATGCCCGCGGCAAATCCGACAGCAGGAACCGGCTTCTTCGACCCGATCTCTGATGCCAGATAATCGTATCGACCACCACCTGCCAGGGCGCTTTGTGCGCCGAGATCGGGGCTCTCCAGTTCAAAGGCCGTCCGCCCATAATAGTCCAGTCCTCGCACCAGATACGGATCTTCATCATAGCCGATGTTCATGTCGTCGAGAAGCATCCGAACCTCATCATAGTGCGCTTTCCCCGCATCGTCGATGAAGTCGGTGATCCGCGGTGCGTCCTCGAGGATCCGCCGTTCGTTCTCTTCCTTCGTATCCAGAATTCGCAACGGATTGGTGGCAAGTCTTCTACGACTCGTCTCCGTCAGATCGGCATAGTAGGGTTCGAAGTAGGTACGCAGAGCTTCGCGATAGGCCTCCCGATCCGCTGCGTCACCGAGCGAGTTAACCCGGAGCCGAGTAGACACCACTCCCAGCTTGCGGTAGATATTCACCATCAGCGCAATGACTTCCGCATCGGCCTGCGCGTCGGCTGCTCCAAGCACTTCACATCCGAACTGATGAAACTGGCGATACCGGCCTTTCTGTGGATTCTCCGCCCGGAAACAGGGCCCGAGGTAGTACAATTTCTGGACACCTCCCCGTTGATCGAGATGGTGTTGCAGATATGATCGAACTACCGGCGCGGTAATCTCCGGTCGAAGGACGTACTTGTTTTCGCCTCTTTCGACGGTGAACATCTCCTTTGAGACGATATCAGTCGTGGTGCCTACGCCCCTTGCCACAAGGTCCATCTCCTCCAGAATGGGCGTCCGAATCTCTTCGTAGTCGAAGCGATGCATGATGTCTCGAATCGCCGATTCGACGTACCGCCACGCGGGGCTTCCGGGGATATGATTATCATCGGACGTCGACGGATCGGGCAGGATGTCGAACATCCCCCGAATCGTCCGATAGCTTTTGCTCACAGGATTGGATGGGCTCAATGTCACAAATCGGCCAGGGCCAGATCACCTTCTTCAAACGCTTCTATTACATCGTCTGATGAGGAGGCGTCGAGCAGTCTCGCTCGGAAATCGTCACGGTTCATCAAGCGCGATACACGGCTCAGTACCCTGATGTGCTGCGACCGAGCTGCTTCGGTACCTACAAGCATGAACACAAGCCTGACCGGTTCATTATCTATTGCATCCCACTCGATGGGGGTTTTCGTCACGGCGAATGCCGCTACGGTTCCGGACACGGCGGATGTCTTCGCGTGCGGAAGCGCCAGGCCTTTCCCGACGCCCGTTGACATGACCGCTTCGCGCTCGAGTACCGCACGTCGAACCTCTTCCAGATCGCGAATCTCGGGAAAGCCCTTCAGCACCTCGACGAGAGCGCTCACGATCTCGTCCTTCGTCTCACCGGCCAATCCTACCCGCACCGTTCTGCGCGACAGCAGATCTTTAAAATCGCTCGATCTATTGGTCATCATCAACTTGCGGAATGATGTCGATTATTCTGACGGGCGGCAAAGATACACATATGCTGCGTCTGAACGCGGTCATCTCTGCCATGTTCACGTGCTTTTTTCCTGACGCAACCGCTCCAGTACATTTGCCATCGGGGTTGGAAGAGGCGCCTCAAAATACATCTTTTCCTGCGTCACTGGATGCAGGAAACCCAGTGTGGCTGCATGCAAGGCCTGATTGCGGAGATTCCTGAGCACAGTTTTTAAGCTGGTTCGTGCCGTGTTGGATCCAAGCAGCTGGTCTCCGCCGTAGGTCTCATCGGCAAGAACAGGATGTCCAATATATGCGGCGTGAACACGTATCTGGTGAGTCCGCCCCGTCTCGAGCTTGAACTGCACGAGTGATGCGATGCCAAACGGCTCAATGCTACGATAATGCGTGATGGCACGCTTGCCGCGGAGAGAGTCCGAAACGGCCATCCGTTTGCGATCTCTCGGGTCACGAGCCAGATTCGTATCGATCGTGCCGGCCGGTGGATCTGGCTCTCCGCGGACCAACGCCTTGTACCGGCGGTCAATCGTTCGATCAATAAACTGCCGGGCCAGTTCACTATGCACGTGATCCGACTTTGCGACCACCAGTAGACCGGAGGTGTCTTTATCAAGACGATGAACGATGCCCGGCCGGATCGACACATCAATCTCCGAGACGGGCGCGGCAGACATCATCGACAGCCCGACTTCGTCATCGCTCAGGGCTTCCTCTTCCTCATCTTCAAAGGATACGATGCCGCCTCCCACGTGGTGAAGCAGCGCATTGACAAGCGTTCCCGTGCGGTTTCCGTACGCAGGGTGGACGACCATGCCTGCCGCCTTGTTCACCACGAGGAGATGCTCGTCCTCAAACACCACATCGAGCGGGATGGCCTCCGGTTCTGCGCGAATGGGCGGCGACTTCAGGATCCGGCATACGATCTCATCGTGTGCCTGAACCAGATGCGATGGTCGGAGGATTTCCTTCCCATTGACAGTGACTCGTCCATCGCGAATCCCCTGCTGGACTTTGCTTCGTGATACATTCGGAATGAAGCGCGTCAGGTACACATCGAGCCTTTCGTTCTCCCTGTAGCCGGACGGCACCTGTATCTCCGTGACAGTCTCGATCTTGTCGGGCTCCGTACTCATCGGTGTCGACCGGTCACTGGCTCAAGTTGTCTCGCACGTGCTCCACTACAACATCCATTTCCTCCTCAGTGTTGTAGTACGTGGGCGAAAATCGCAGTACTTCATTCCGCACGGATGAGATCACGTTCCGGCTTTGCAGGTGCTCAAACAAGGCATTCGGATCAGATGCGCGGTAACTGATGATGCCGGACTGCGGTAGTTCATCCTCCCTCCTTCCGTACGGCTTGAGACCGGCCTCGCGAAGTCCTGCGTCGAGTCTTTGAACGTTACTCAGTATCCGCTCCTCGCAGTTCTCGGGACCGGCATGAAGATATAGCTTGAGCGCCGCATTCATGGATGCAATGCCGGCACTGTTCAGCGTTCCTAAGCGGTAGCGACGCGCATCCGGATGGAACTTCAGTTCATAATCGAAGAGGTTCTCCCAATCCACGGGTCCGTGGAGCCAGCCTGCTCTGGGCCGTATTTCCTCCAGAAGATGATCTGCGACGTATACGAAACCAACTCCTTGTGTGGCCATCAGCCATTTATGTCCGCCAGTGGCGAGGAAGTCGATTCCGGTATCTGCCACATCCAATTGCAGGGCACCGAGTCCCTGGATCGCATCTACTGCGACCAGTATGTCGCGATCATGACATAGGCGCACGATTTCCTTTAGATCACACGTGTGGCCTGAAAGAAACTGAACCCAGCTTACACTGACGAGGCGCGTTTGGGGTGTCAGTGTGCGTTCGAGATCTTCGAGCGTGAACACAGCTTCGTTGTGCGCAATGAAATCCACTTCGACGCCGCGATCACGGAGATTAATGTAGGGGAAAACGTTGGCCGGAAACTCGCATGCCGGTACGGCGATGCGATCACCCCGCTTCCAATCCAATCCTTCGGCAAGGATGCTTATCCCATAGGATGTATTGGGAACGAACTCGACCTGATCTGCGCGAGCACCTATGATCGTCGCGAACTTCTCGAGGGTATCATCGATCACAGGCATGAAGTCGAAGTAATTCTCAATCAGTTCTCCATGGCGTTGTGCAAAGTACGCATCCAGTGCCTGCAGAATATGAGTTCCGAGTGGCCCCGTCGCCGCGTGGTTGATGTATATCTGGTCGGCGGTATGAGGAAAATGCCTGCG
>CBFGXY010000181.1:0-4488 GCA_965652945.1 uncultured bacterium | reverse complement strand
CAAGTCTTCGTCGGCTTCTCATTTTTTTTGACTACACGCTCTGGATATGCTGCGCTTCGCCCTTGTGCTCATCGTCGGATTGTCATCCACACTCGTCGCCTGCCGGCAAGACGCTGAGGAACGACCCAGTCGAGTCCCAGCCCTTCGTGAGCAAGGTGCAAGACTGTTCCCCGTAAATAAAGACGGGAGCTGGGGTTTCATTAACCAGAACGGCGATGTGGTCATCGACCTGCAGTTCGACTGGGTCGGAGAGTTTACCAACGGTCTCGCCCTCGTCAGGCAAAACGGACTGTACGGCTACGTTCGGAGAAACGGAGCGCTTGCGATCGAGCCGAAGTACGAAGACGCGTGGCACTTTTCTGAGGGACTTGCGCCGGTGCAGATCGACGGCCGCTGGGGCTATATCGATGAGGATGGCGAGATCGCCGTCGATCCCCAGTTTGACTTACCCCCGGCAATTCTCGAAGAACAGGAGGCAGTAGATCGAGATCTAACACCAACGGTCGCCGGCGGAAGATATGGTTTCCGCAGCGAGAACGGAGAGATGGGCATCGACGCCAGGTTCGAGGACGCATGGTACTTCTCCGGGGGCCTGGCGCGCGTGCGCGTAGACGGCCTATGGGGATACATCAACCGTGAGGGCACGATGGTGATCGAGCCGCAATTCGACCGCGCCTGGGATTTCCGCGACGGCCTCGCGATGGTGGAAGTAGACGGCGGCATCGGCTACATCAACCGCGAAGGAGAATACGTCTGGGAGCCGTAGCGAAGTGAGAGGTGGGAAGTTTGGAGTGCGAAGTGAATGAGAAGTGAGATGTGAGAAGTTCAAAGTTCAAAGTGCGAAGTAGTGCTGCGGCTGCGAGCGGTTGCACGGGACGTTGCAAGTGCCAGACCATCGCTCTTGCAGCTCGTTTCCGCTGATGACGCTGCAGCGACACTCTCACTTCGAACTTCCAACTTCAAACTTCGCTCCCCTTCTCCGGTTAGACGTGACCCGCGACCTCGAAGCATCATCCTTTCAAATACATGGCCGCTGAACCCCGCATTCTCTGGGCCGATGACGAAATCGAGCTCCTTCGCCCTCACATTCTCTTTCTCGAATCGAAAGGATACATCGTCGACAGCGTGACGAACGGCGCCGACGCCGTCGATCACGTCCGCAATGACCGCTACGATGTCGTCATGCTCGATGAACAAATGCCGGGCATGGGCGGCCTGGAGACGCTCACCGAAATCAAGGAGCTCTCGCCGGACGTGCCGGTGGTCATGGTGACGAAGAGCGAAGAAGAGCACTTGATGGAAGAGGCGCTCGGGGGGCAGATCAGTGACTACCTTACCAAACCCGTCAATCCCAGTCAGATCCTGCTCACGCTGAAGCGAATCCTCGAGCGCCGGCGCATCCGAAGCGAGAAGGTGTCGCAGCGATACCTGCAGTCGTTCAACGAGATCACACAGCTCTTGATGAACGACCTCACGCACGAGGAGTGGATCTCAATTTACCAGAAGCTGATTGGCTTCGACCTCGAACTCGAGGGTGACGAAGGCGCAAGGCAGATCCTTGCCGATCAGTATCAGGAGGCCAACCGCGCGTTCGGTCGGTTCATCGAACGCGAGTACAGCGATTGGATCGCCGATGCCAACCGCACGCCCGAGGCCCGGCCCGAGCTGTCGCACGAGGTCATCCCAACGCACGTTCTGCCACACCTTGGCGAGCGGCCCGTCGTCTTCTTTCTCATCGACTGCATGCGCTACGATCAGTGGCTCGAGTTCGAGCGACTCCTCGCGCCGCTGTTCGACATCCAGAAGTCGTTTCATTTTTCGATCCTTCCCACAGCGACGCCGTTTTCGCGTAACGCGATCTTCAGCGGGATGCTGCCCGCCGATTTCGCGCGCCGCTTTCCCGGGATCTGGGAATCGGCCGCCGAGGACGAGCACAGCCGCAACCGCTATGAGGAGGAGTTTCTGACCGACCTCCTGAAGCGGAAGAAACTGGACGTGCGCCTGCGCTACGAGAAGCTCATCGGTACGCAGGACGGGCGCGACTTCGCGAGCAACATCACCGATTACACGCAAACCGATCTCAGCGCGATCGTCGTCAACTTCGTTGACATTCTCGCACACTCGCGCTCGGATTCCGACGTGCTAAAGGAGATCGCGCCGGACGAGCGCGCCTACCGCGCCCTCACCCGCACCTGGTTCGAGCACTCATGGCTCTACCAGGCATTTCGTGATCTGGCCGCGATGGATTGCACCGTCGTCGTCACCAGCGACCACGGTGCCATCCGCAGCCTCCATCCGACGAAAGTTATCGGCGATCGCGACACTTCGACCGCGCTGCGCTACAAGTACGGCCGCAACCTGAAGTGTGATGAACGGCAC
Organism: uncultured bacterium; assembly: GCA_965652945.1. GTDB lineage: Bacteria > Bacteroidota > Rhodothermia > Rhodothermales > CAZKDQ01 > CAZKDQ01. The sequence goes on along the minus strand of CBFGXY010000181.1, from coordinate 2,109 downwards.
GCCATATTCATTCGTGATCCCGAAGCGTACGGCCTTCCGAAGGATCAGATGAGCACCAACTTCATTATCGCGAAAGAGGATTATTATTTCGTCTATCCGACCAATTACAATAAGTACCAGAACTTGTATAGGGATACCTTTCAGCATGGAGGCGCTTCGATGGAGGAGATGATCCTACCTATCGCTACGCTGAGGCCGCGACGCCGATGACCATGTCTGCATCGCGAACCGTCAAAATCATGGAGGCGGACGAGACCGTCAGAGTCGAAACGGCGGAGGAAATGCGGATGCTCGGGAAACGATTTGCATCGGCCGCCTCCCCTGGCGACGTGATCGCACTCTATGGAGAGCCCGGCGCCGGAAAAACTGAATTCGTGCGCGGATTTGTTGCAGAGGGCACGTCCGGGCCGGATCCGGTGAGTAGCCCCACTTTCACTCTCATCCATGAGTATGAATGGAGAATGCCGGTTTATCATTTCGATGCCTACAGGGTGGAAGAAGCGTCGGAACTCATTGATCTCGGCCTGGATGAGTATCTTTTTGGCGACGGTGTTTGTCTGATTGAATGGCCGGGTGTGATTGAGAGTCTTCTTCCAGACAATACCATTCGTCTGTATCTCAGACACGAATCGGACGGATCGCGATCGGTGAGTCGGAGTTCTTGATGTCGGAAGGAATAGCTTATCTGCTGAACCTGCCGCGCTTCGCGGACCGTGGTGCAGACGCTTACAAGCCAGGTCTCGATCGAATACGTGACCTTCTCGAGGTCATGGATAATCCACAGGAGGCGTATCCAATCTGCCATGTCGCGGGCACGAATGGCAAGGGTTCGACAGCCTCCATGATCGCGGCGATTCTGAATGTGGCAGGTTATCGAACCGGCCTCCATACCTCTCCGCATTTACTGGACATCACCGAGCGAATGCGGGTTGATGGTCGGTCTGCGCCGCGGTCGTGGGTGGAGGATGCCGTTCAGAGACATCGGGCCGACATTGAGAGGATCGGCCCCAGTTTTTTTGAAGTAACCGTTGCTCTCAGTCTCCTGTATTTCGCTGAGAAGAACGTTGATGCCGCTGTAGTCGAGGTTGGACTGGGCGGCCGCCTCGATGCCACGAACATCGTCACACCCAGGGTCAGTGTAATCACGAGCATCAGTCTGGATCACACGGAGCTCCTCGGGGAGTCGATCGAAGAAATAGCCTCTGAAAAAGCTGGAATCATTAAATCCGGTGTTCCTATTGTCAGCTACAATTCCCAGGCGGCAGCTCGCAATGTCATCCGACGTGTCGCCGAGGAGCGAGGCAGTGTCTATATCACACCCGAAAAGGTTGAGGTCGAGCCCGCATCGACGGCAGCGTATCCAACATTTACCCTTCGTACACCGAATGCCTCGTACGACCGGATCAAACTGGACATCCCTGGAGATCATCAGATCATGAACGCGGCTCTGGCGATTCTCGCCAGCGAGCAAATGGCTGCGAATCTCACACCGGACATCGTCCGATCCGCCCTGGGCAATGTGCGGGAGCTGTCTGGATTGCGAGGCCGGCTCGAAGAACTTGCCACCGATCCTCCTATCATTGTGGATGTGGCTCACAACGCAGACGGCATCCGGCGGGCCATCGAGTACACACGCTCACGATTCCGGGGTGGTCGCCTCGGTATCGTTTTTGCTCTGATGATGGATAAGAGCCTGCAATCCGTCGCGTCGGTCTTGAAAGACAGAGATGTCCGGCTATGTCTGGTGCCCGTTGAAGGCGACCGGGCTTATTCCCCTGCGAGGCTCGCACGTGAGCTGCAGGAGCACGGAATCCCATCAACAGAACATTCGAATGTTGCCGCGGCGGTACGCAGCTTAGGGGATTCCTCGGCCATTCTGATCGTTGGCTCCCACCTTCTTGCCGCTCTTGCTTTACGCGAATTGGGCGTCGATTAACCAATTTTTCTCAACTGTGCATGAGGCCTATATGGAATTGAAGCGTGTAAGCTGTAGATTGGATTGACGCATCTTCCTGAACGATGCGCATCTGCCGCATCGCGATTGTTACTGGAGCGGCATCCCGACAACCGGGCATCCTTCCCGTTATTTGCAACCGTTAGCTCTCCTGC
>CBFGXY010000180.1:0-4488 GCA_965652945.1 uncultured bacterium | reverse complement strand
CAGCCAGGCACCCCACTCGCGGCTCTGGAGGTAATCAACCGCGCTCTCCCACGCATCTGGAACGGCCACGGCAAGCTCTCCCACCTGCTCACCCACACTTGGTGCTAAAAGAACGGCCGAAGCGGAAATAACCAGCACCAACAGCAGCACCACGATCAGCAGCGCCGGCGTCTCGCCCACGTTCATCCGTTTAGCCAGCGGTCTGCTGAGCCCAAGCAATAGAACGGCGAGGAGCGTGCCCGCGAAAACGAGCAGGACGAATTGGGCCAGTCTGAGCAGAATCAGGGCGAGTACGACGACAGCGAACGCTGATCCAATTACCACCCATGTACGGCGGGTGAACTCAGAGAATGTGGGACCACCTTTGGCGGAGGACATGTTCGGGCGGCATTATCGATGGAGATCCAAATAGTAGGATGCCCGCGCCGATTTTGCTCCTCAATCGGAATTCTTTCCCATTCCGTCGAAACCTTCAGAGCTTCTGTCAGCGGTACCTTCCATAGGTATACACCCGATCGAAATACGCGCAGGGTGCTGCGTTTCATCCACCGACGTAAAGCAGGTGACGGGCTCACGAACGTAGGCCCGCTCGCCTTCCCGAGGGTCTATCGCTTCTTTCCAGCCAAGCATTTCGAATAGAGCTCGTATCATGGATACGGTGGAAGGTGCTTCCTGTCCAGCATAGCCACTGACTTCGAAAACGCACCCTCCTTCGTGCTCATAAAATGGCTCGATGGAGGAGATGGAATCTACACGTTCTAAGGCTTCTTTGATTGGATCCTGCAGAGCCGCACATGCGGCGAGCACGGTTGGGTCGATTTGTTCATTTTCGGTGCGAAACAGCATCGCCAGCGGGTCATCCGGCGCATCGGGCTGCTCGAGTATGCGCACGAAACCGATCACCATCAGTAAGATGAGCCCAACGACGATTACCTGATTTCTTGACATAGTTTCGTATCGGAAGGCATCACTCAGGCAACGAATCGAACGCGTAGCTATGCCATAGCGCCCAGAAACTCCACGATACCCGTCATAAGCATCTGCATTGCCACGGTTATGAGCACCATGCCCATTAGGCGCTCCAGCGCGATCAGACCTTTATCACCCAGGTATCGGCTCAGTCCGCTCGAAAAGAAAATGATGATGCTGGATGCGATCCATGCGACGGCCAGCGCCAGCAGCCAGGCGGGCCATCGGTCGGGCTCACGGCTCATAAGAAGCAGTTCGGTGGCAAGTACGGACGGCCCTGCGACGTATGGAATCGCAAGGGGCACGATAAAGGGCTCCCCTTCTATCTCCTCCTGCAAAGATTTGCCGGGCGAGGGAAAGATCATCCGAACGGCGATCAGAAACAGGATAATTCCGCCGGACACCGACAGGGCGGGTTCTGAAATCTGGAGCATCTGGAGTGCGTATTGCCCCACGAACAGGAAAACGACCATCACGGCAAGCGCGATCAGCAACTCCCGAGCGACAACCATTTTGCGCCGCTGCTCATCAACGTTTTTCAGCGCCGAAAGGAAAAACGGAATATTCCCCAGCGGATCCATCACCAGGAAGAGCAATAGAGCGGCGGAGACAATTGTCATGCAGGCTTGGATCTGCGTTGAGAAACCGGAAGATACGCCATCAGGAACGAGGACGGATCAGACAACCATAGCAATATGAGGCGAGCCCTGACGTTCGGTTGGTTCCACCATGAGACGACCCTGTCTTGAGGTGTCGTGCGGGATGAAAGTAGATGAGTGTATTGATCCGTTCCTGCCATGCGCGGCTGTTTATTCATTCTGATTGCCCTCTATGCTGTCGGCGCCGACCAAGTTTATGCGCAGGACGACGGTTCCGTAAACGACGCTCTCCCACAGCGTTACCGGTTTGAAGTGAAGGTCTACGGGGCATCCTCGTGGCTGGGTCCGATTAACTGGGAAAGCGTGGATAATCTCAGCATAAGCGTACCTGAGCATTTGCATAATGGAACCGACTTAGGACTCCGGGTTGGGCATGCCATACGTCCGCGTACGATTCTCTTTCTGGGCCTCTCCCGCGCGTTTATGGAGAAGCACCCCAGCGATGGATATCGCCGAACCAAATTGGAGGCGGGCGGCGAGGGTGCTCGGCCGGTGCGTCCGTTATTTCCCGGTACGACCGGGCTCTCCTCATATAACACCGACGCACTTGAGGTCGGCGTGCAGGCTCCATTTTTCTCCAGGACGCGAGTTTCACCCTACGGCGAATTCGCTATGTCGCTGTTGCGATCGACCTTCGAAAACAGTGAAGGAGACGTGGCCAATTTTCGAGGCTTAGGAGTCTTGCTTGAAGGAGGGATCCGAGTGCGCGCTTTTCGACTGCTTGCCGTCGACGTAAGCGGCATTATCGGGCTTCGCCAGTATAGAAATGCTCGCGTCAACAGTGAGTCCGCGAGAGGCAGGGTAGACGGGTTGCATCGAGGATGGCGGCTGGCACTGGCCATGGCACTCTGACCTCGACGGTACCATTTCATACCAGGCAAACCTGTTCAGACACACGTGGGACACCTCGTGTATCAGGCACTCCTGGTTCTATTGCCGTTCTACTTTATCCTGGCAATGATCCTATCGTAATGTAGAGACCAGACCTTATTTGGACGTGTTGACCGTTTTGTAGACGTTTCTACGTCGTTCCCTGATGCGCCGACAGATTACCTTCGCACCAGGGAGTTCTGTATGACGGTTACAATATATTTACTGTCGAAAGTCCTACCGCATTCTTCCAGGTAATCGGCCCAATAAAATTGACGAACATCAGGGGCGGCCACATACGTTTGCTTCCTCGCACCTGGTCCGCCGGGCGCCGTCGGAGATCGCGCAGGGCCGATACCAGTAAAAGGATTTGAAGCGACCCGATCCCCACGATGACTCTTCGCTGGCCGGCTGTCAGGTCTTTCCACTTCTTCCCCTGCATATCCCTCAGCATAATGATTACGCCTCCGCCTCGTGACCTGAATGAGAGTTTTTGAGACGGCTCCTTTTTAGCCGCCGATTATCGCCTCCTGGATGGGCGTGCCGCCATCAATGAAATCGATCGTCTTATTGAAGGTTGCGGGCTCATCCAGAACGGCCGCAATTACATGTGCTACGTTGGCGCGCGAGGTGTCGCGATTGGCCGCACCGGGATCAGGGTCGGCATTGATTTTTTTCGTCGGCTCATCGAGCGTCAGCCTGCCGGGGCCAAGAATAGTCCACTGCAGATCAGTCTGCCGCAGGTATTCATCTGCAGCAGCCTTCGCCTCGGCGTATGGGAAGAACGAGCTGTCCTCCGGCACATCGTGATCGGGGTCCGAGCCGATGTAAGAGACCATTACATATCGTCTGATTCCTGCCTGCCTTGCTGCATCCATCGACCGGATCGCTGCATCGCGATCCACCGCATACGTGCGATCAGGATTGCCGCCCCCCGCTCCCGCCGACCAGACGATGGCATCGTGCCCTTTGATCGTCTCAGCAATTTCCTCCGTTGAGGCATTTTCCACATCGAGTACGAGCGGCGTGGCCCCCGTCTTCCGGACTGCCTCTTCCTGTTCGGGCTTTCGGAAGACCGATGTCACCTCATGTCCTTGCTCAACAAGAAGCGGTGCAAGTCGGAGCGCAACCTTCCCATGCCCGCCGATGATTACAATCTCTGCCATGTTGAATTCCATCCTGTTCTGATGTGCAGTGGGTGCAGCTACCGACTTCGTACGGCAGTGTTCGGTGCGCTACAGACTTCACCGCGTGTCAAACAGATTTATCACGCTTACAGACTACGTGTGAAGGGGGCCTATCCGGGATGAACGCCATCTCGCGACACTGGCTCAAGCTCGAACGACCGGTGGCAAAACGCCGGCGGTGTCACCGATTGGAGGAGCGATCGTGCGCACTCATTTCAGTTACTCTGAGGGATACAAAAAACGCCCTTCCTGGGATCAGGAAAGGCGTTTAGTCAAGCATCGTGGAGCTAAGCGGATTCGAACCGCTGACCTCCTGGGTGCGATCCAGGCGCTCTGCCAGCTGAGCTATAGCCCCATCGAATAATAACAATCTTGCAATCAACTGGGTTCCAACGCCATCGCGTGAGAATCATCCAGAATGATGCCGTCAATATTCGACCGAAAGCCGCCCGTCGAAAAAAAGCGGACGTCGTTTCTCACGTATTGCACGACCGAATTCGTCGCCAGATACGGGAGTCTCCGATCTATCACCCACAATTCTTACATTTAGGCACCTCAACCCTCCTGAACAATACCGCCGAAGTGCTGTATGTTCGGGAACCGCTTGCTGAATGACACTCGATTCAACTCTGGTATGAGCTCAAATTCCAACCGAGACCCGTTCAAGGCTCGTGATACTTTCGATACCGGATCAGGCCAGGCCTACCTGTATCGCCTGAGCAGCCTTGCAGAACAAGGCTACAATATTGATCGCTTTCCCTACTCGATCAAAGTTCTGCTGGAAGGTCTGCTGCGAAACTGTG
>CBFGXY010000179.1:0-4497 GCA_965652945.1 uncultured bacterium | reverse complement strand
GCGTGCCAGCGCCTCGGGAAGATCATTCAGCTCCTTTTGGATCTCGGCCAGCAGGTGCGGAGCTTGAACGGGGTGGTGAATCCAGCGGTGGGTCATTCGTACTCGAGAGATATCATTCAACAGCAGAATGAGTATACCCGACGCCATTCCGGCGATCAAGATAGAACTGTTGATCTATGACTGATTCGACGACTGCCTATTGAGGGGGTCCGTATTACTAAGACACAGAGGATGAAAGTCTATAACGTGCTACCGCACTATAGGCAGGGTTCCATGGCCTTTCGCTGATATTTGACCCTCCCCTCACACCCGACTGCGAACAGGTCGCATGTCCATGTGTTTGATCGTGTCTTTGCCGATATCGGCGGCGGCTATGCAGCTCGGCTTTGCGATTTATCGCATCGATACTTCCCGGTACGCCTTCGCCGAACGAGCACGAAATAATTTATCAGCGGAAAGAGAGAAATTGAAACGAGAACGGGAGGCGCCTGTCTGGCTCATCCTGCTGGCACTTTGGCTGATGGTCTTTTCCGCCAGCAGTCAGGTCATCGTCGTGGCACCTATCCTGCCACGGATCGGCGAGGAACTGGGTGTGCCACTGCAACTGCAGGGACTCCTGATTACCGCGTACGCGGTATTCGTTGGACTTTCAGCGCTCATCACGGGGCCGGTTTCGGACCGCATTGGACGTCGGAGGATTCTGCTGTATGGAAGTTCCACGCTATCGGTGGCGCTTCTCCTGCATACGTTCGCTTTCGATTTTATGTCGCTGCTGCTGTTTCGGGCACTCGCAGGTATCGGAGGCGGAATGTTGAGCGGAGGCGCGGTAGCCTTTGTGGGTGATTACTTCCCTTATGAACGACGCGGCTGGGCAAACGGATGGGTGATGAGCGGAATTGCCTTCGGGCAGATTCTGGGCGTCCCGATGGGAAGTTTCCTTGCCGATCTGATGGGCTTCCGTTTTGCGTTCCTGATGTTTGCCGTAACGATGGGTCTGGCTGCCATCGTGATCTGGATCTATCTGCCTCAACCGAATGTCGAGCTCGACCCTCACCGCCTGAGTGTACGCCGATCACTTAGTCGCTACAAAGAACTGTTTAAGCGACGCGAGACGGCAGCCGCGGTGGCAGGCTACTTCTTCATGTTTTTCAGCGTTGGCCTTTACATCACATACTTGCCAACGTGGTTGGAGTCGACGCTCGGCATCAGCGGAACGACCATAGCCTCGATGTTTCTGGTTGGAGGTCTCGCCAACGTGCTGGCGAGCCCCACGGCGGGACACCTTTCGGATCTGATCGGCCGCAAGCCGCTTGTGTTGGTGTCGTGCCTGGTGATGGGTTTTGTAATGTTGCTCACGACGTTCGTGGTCGTGAATCTGCTCTCGGCCTACATCCTCTTTAGCATCGCGATGATCACGGTGGGCATGCGGATCAGCCCACTGCAATCGCTGTTGACGGCGCTGGTAGGACCCGATCGAAGGGGTTTGCTGATGAGCCTTGCTGTCGCCTGCGGCCAGATCGGTGTGGGGATCGGGAGCTCGGCGGCGGCTTTCTCGTACGCGGGGCTGGGTTATGTCAGCAACACGATCATCGGGGCAGCCACCATCTTCCTGATGGCTTTCATCATACAGCGGTACATCCCCGAGCCGACTTCCGACAGCCTCAGCGAGCCTGCACCCCAGAGGGCTACACCGTCACGTTAGAGGCGCGTCACTCAAAAGAAAGGGCAGCGTCCTCAGACGCTCTCCAGCGGTTCCTCGGGGGCGACAATCTCATGTAGCCGCTCCAGCACATCCGTGACCTCGTTGGGGCCGGACACCACATGATGGGCACCGCTATCCATCATCTTCTCGGCCAGCGCCTCGCTGTCCTCACTGCCTTCCAGCGCCACCCCGATTGTCCACATTTCCGCTTTTCGTCCCGCAACGACGCCTTCGACCGTTCCACAAATGTAGGCGCACTCAGATGGCGCGATAGATCGGCCGGCAGCGTCTAGAATCGCCAGAGCGTTGTGAAGTGCAAACGGGTCAGGCTCGAATCGGCCCTCGTGCTTCTCACGGGGGACTACCAGCGGGAAGTACTTCCGCCAGCCAAAGTGCGAGAGGGTCCATACCGCCTCATCTTCCGGACGAGTCGTGATGACACCCAGAACTCGATCCTTATGCAGATTCTTGAGCGTCCCGTGTGAAATGAGCGCGGGCTCATCCTTTATGAGGCCATTCCAATTCTCCCCACGATACCTGCGCTGGAACTCACTCACCACGCGGCGGAACGGCACCCCCATCCCCGTATCGGTCACGATGGCATGGGTCAACCGCCGGTCATCGTTGAAGTCACCGGCTTCCTTGTAACGTTCGATGGTGTTCGGAAGAATCTGTCTACCCGTAAAGTGTTCGACGGTGTCTTCGATGGCCCGGCGGTACGAACGAGAGACGTCGACCAGCACGCCGTTCATGTCGAAAAACAAGGCGCGCAGGCTGATCTTCTCAGTCATTTACTTGCGTGCAAGGGATGTGGACGGACGTATTTCGACACGTAGCGGCGCCGCCGGTTCCGAACTCTAGCTATTCATAGTTACAAGAAACTCATCATTATCCCGCGTACCACGCATTTTGTCGAGGAGGAACTGCATGGCTTCGATCGGATCCATGTCTGCGAGGAACTTGCGCAGAATCCAGATGCGACCAAGTTTCGCCTCTGGAATTAGCAGTTCTTCGCGACGCGTTCCGGACTTGACGACGTTGATAGCGGGCCAGATTCTTCGGTCCGCCAGCTGCCGATCCAGCTGGAGTTCCATGTTGCCGGTACCCTTGAATTCCTCGAAGATGACATCATCCATGCGGCTTCCTGTGTCGATGAGCGCCGTTCCGATGATGGTCAGGGACCCACCCTCTTCCACGTTTCGGGCAGCTCCGAAGAACCTTTTGGGGCCTCGCAGTGCACCCGCATCGATTCCTCCGGAGAGTGTCTTGCCGGTAGTGGGCGCGACCGCGTTATGGGCGCGCGCCAGACGGGTGATGGAGTCGAGCAGGATCACGACATCCTGTCCGGCTTCGACAAGGCGTTTAGCCTTCTCAAGAACCATGTCTGCGACCTGGACGTGGCGCTCAGGGTCCTGATCGAAGGTCGAAGAAATGACCTCACCCTTCACATTCCGCTCCATGTCGGTCACTTCTTCCGGCCGCTCATCCACCAGCAGTACCAGAAGATGGACCTCCGGATGATTGGTGGTGATGGCATTTGCGATCTTCTGAAGCAGTATGGTCTTCCCTGTCTTGGGCTGCGCTACAATGAGACCGCGCTGGCCTTTGCCGATCGGACAGAACAGGTCCAGAAGGCGGGCGCTGGTTTCCGACGGAGTAGTTTCCAGTTTGAGATGCTCGTCGGGATACAGAGGTGTCAGGAATTCGAAGCTCTTCCGATCCTCAATTTCCGACGGCGCGAGTCCGTTGATCGTGTTGACCTGGATCAGAGCAAAAAACCGCTCACCTTCTTTCGGCGGCCGGACATCCCCCTCAACCGTATCGCCTAATCTCAGGCCGAAACGCTTAATCTGTGAGGGAGATACATAGATGTCATCAGGGCTTGGGAGGTAATTGTACTCCGGGGAGCGCAGAAATCCGTAACCATCCGGCAAAATCTCCAGCACTCCAACCTTCGTGATCATTCCTTCGAGATCGCCCGTGCTCGGATCGTAATCCGCGACGTACTCGGGCTTGTTCTCGTACATCCGGGCCTGCTGCTGTTGCTGCTGCTCTACCTGCTGCTGATGAGATGAGCTCTTCTGCTGCTGCTGAGCCTTTGGATGCTGTTTCTGGCCGCGCCGATCATCCCCGGAACGACCGCTGCGCCGGCCGCGACGACGGCCCCGCCGCTCGTTGTTCCGGTTGCGACCTCCGCCCCTGCCACGATCACGATCGCCTTGCCGACGATCATCCCGTGATCCCTCGGACCGGTTCTGGTCCTCGCGTGAGTCCCTGCTCGACCGCTGCGACGTTTGCTGATTATCACGGCCATCGCGGCCGTCACCTCCGCTTCTCCTCTGATCAGATCGTCGATCCTGATCGTCCTTCGATGCTTCCTTTCTGGCGCTCTTCCTGTCATCCTGACTCTTGCCGTTCGGTGATGCTGCCGCAGGCCGATCAGTGTCGGATGAAGGAGTCGATGGTTTTGGTGATGGGCGCTGGCGTGAATCGCGAGAGGACGACTGGGCTTCGGCTGAATCATTTTTTCCGTTTCCACGCCGGGTGGGCCGGGAGCCGGACCCTCCTCGTCCCGCTGCCGCCTCGGCCTGGGCTTCAAGAATCTGATAAATAAGGTCTTGCTTGCGCAAATTCGATACGCCGGACAAGCCAATATCCCGGGCGATGACCTTCAGGTCGGCAAGCTTTTTCTCTTGTAAATCGGAAATTTTCATAAGTCAGGTATTACATAGGGTGATGCTGTACAGCGATTCGTGCAGAACATTTGCTCCACGAAAGGCACAAACCGGCCTTCG
>CBFGXY010000178.1:0-4502 GCA_965652945.1 uncultured bacterium | reverse complement strand
AAGCCAGTTCTTCCCTCCTGGATGTCCCCCATCGCAAATGCCGCGCGACCCGCCCTGACCGCCATTTCGGGGCGGGTCGTATTGGTGGATGCCCAGTTACGCGCTCGGTTAGCCAGATAACGTGCCGATTCCAGGTCTCCCGACCTCCATGCCGCTTCAATCCTCGCGCGCCACGCTCGCAAACCAATGTAACCGGAATCAAGCCCCATGACAGCTGCGTTCGTGCCTTCTACATCACCCTCACGAGCAAGTGCGTCAATTCGTAGAAGTCGTTGCCAGCGCGCCGTTCCGGGCGACTGCTGTGCGACGGTCGACAACTCTTGTTCGGACTCAGCGGTCCGGCCGATTCTGAGCAATGCCAGACCTAATCGCAGGCGTGCTGCCGAGCGCTCCACCTCGAGATCGCTACCGGGCGGAGACAGGTTGAGAAACGACCGATAAAACTCAACGGCAGCAAGGGCATCTCCTCGTTCGTCGGCTGCGCGCCCCAGTATGTAGAAGCCGAGACCATGTTCGGACGTATCAAGCACAGCCGGCTCCGAAATCAGCCTGTGCGCTTCTGACCAGGCTCCCCACCCGGCTTCTGCACGGGCGGCAAGTAATCGGTCGCGGGGACTAAGGCTATCAACCTCATCAACGTACCGGCGCAGGGCACGCGCCGCACGCCAGGGTCGATCGGTCGCAAGAAAGTGTTCGGCAGCAGCCGGAAGAGCCAGAACTTCGGCATCGACGAACGTGCTTCGTTCATCGCCCGCAACATATTGTTCTATCGCTTCATCTTCCCCACGGCATCCTGTAAGTGCGATGATGGAGATAAGAATGAGACCGAACGCAAATTCGCGTTGCATGGAATACAGAATGAAATCGTGGGCGGCACACTATGACGCGTATCTAACAGGGTTTCTGTCATCCAGCCCTGGTCTGATCAAGAAATGTGTCTGTAACCGAGCCGCTACAGAATGGAGGCTCATGTGTCGGTTTGCACTTCGCGGAGGCGCCTTTCGAGGATGATCCGTTGTGGTCCCTCGGCTGTGAGATCCAGTGCCCGTTGATATGATTTCGCCGCTTCAGGATACTGTCCAAGGCGCCGGCACATGTCAGCTCGGGCGGCGTGGGCAAGATGGTAATCGCTCAACTGTCCGCGATCCAGAATACCTTCGATCAATCGCAGGCCTGCCTCAGGTCCATCCCTCATAGCCACTGCCACCGCACGATTGAGCTCGATGACCGGCGACTCGCCTATCCGCATCAGCAAGTCGTACAATCCGGCGATCTGCGCCCAGTCTGTGGCGTCAAAAGACGTTGCGGTGACATGTAACGCCGCAATTGCTGCCTGAATCGAATAGGGGCCTGCATGTCCGGAAGAGAGTGCGGTTTCCAGATGACTAAGTCCTTCGCCGATCATCGTCTGATTCCATAAGGATCGGTCTTGATCTTCCAGCAGTACAGGAATTCCGTCTGCGTCCGTGCGGGCCGGTCGCCTCGAATCATGAAGCAACATGAGTGCGAGCAAGCCAAACACTTCCGGTTCCGGAAGCAAATCTGCGAGAAGACGGCAGAGTCGAATTGCCTCCCCCGACAGATCCGGTCTCAGCAAGTCGTCTCCCGAAGAAGCAGTATATCCCTCATTAAAGACCAGATACACGACGCCGAGAACATTTCCGAGACGCTGCGGCAATTCTTTTCGCGGCGGCACTTCGTATGGAACACCGGCGGATCGAATCTTCCTCTTCGCCCGCACGATCCGTTGCGCCATCGTAGGAGCGGACACCAAAAATGCTCGTGCCACTTCCTCTGTAGTCAGATCACATACCTCTCGTAACGTGAGGGCGATCTGCGCATCGTTCGAAAGTGCAGGATGGCAACATGTAAATATGAGGCGCAGTTGGTCATCGTGCATTCCTTCGTCGAGATACTCATCTGCCTCGACTCTGGTATCAACGCGTGTAATGAGCTCATCTACCTTTTCATTGAATCGACGTCGGCGCCTCAATCGATCAATAGCCTTGAAGCGTCCTGTGGAGATGAGCCAGGAGCGCGGGTTCTCCGGCACACCATCTCGAGGCCATGATTCCATTGCGGCCACGAACGCTTCCTGCAAGGCATCTTCTGCAAGATCAAAATCGCCCAGCAGACGGATCAGTGTGGCCAGGACGCGCCTCGATTCTCGGCGGTAGATTTCTTCGATGAGATCTGATGGGGCCGTCATTCTTTGCGAGGCGTTAGCTACTGCATGTACGCTTCGCGGAAGGTAATGATTGTAGGTGGACAATAGAATGATTGGCCGTGCTCAGGCCGAGCCCCGACTCCCGCAATCGCATTCATATTCCCCGGCCCATTCTCGAGACGTGCGTCCGCACCGGTCCTACCGGCGCATCCCGACAGACATCACAACACCTCTACACGAGGCGCAGCAAGGCATCGTCATTTAAATGATCTCGTCAAGACTCCAGGTCGTTCGCGGATAGCCGCGGCTCCTGAAGACGGGTTGCATCGAGCTGGCGAATCGGACGGACCTCAATACTGCCGACCCGAGCAGGTGGAATCTGAGAAGCGATCCTGATTGCGTCATTAAGATCGCGTGCATCGACCAGGTAGAATCCGGCCAGCTGTTCCTTCGTTTCGGCGAAGGGTCCGTCCGTTACGTGGATCTCGCCATTTCGAACGCGAACAGTGGTGGCAGTTGAAGTCGGTTGTAAGGCTTCCGCCGCCACCATGTGTCCGCTCATAACCAGGCCGTCGGCGTAGTCTGCACATTCCTGATCGTCCATTTCCGCCATCCGATCTTCAGTCCCGTAGACGAGGCAGAGATACTTCATAAGTTTCCTCCGGTGATTTCGGTCCGTTCATGTAGTGGTCGAACGGTCCGGTCTGGAATCGACACCTCCACGTCAGAACCTCGCATTCTAGCCCTGATCACTAATCGGAGTCAACTCACGAAGTCATCCGGTCACTTCTCCGGGTCATAGAATGACGCTACGGGACCCATCTTCTCACACACCCGCGATGCGCTCCTTGTAGACGGAAAGTGCCTTGGTGAGACGTTCGCCTGCCGTATCGTCGCCGGGGTTATTGTGCGAAGGATGGATGTACAGCTTGACGCCACGGTCTGCGAGGATCTCCGCAACGGTTGATATGGTCATCCACACGATCGTGACGAAGCCCATCGTAGAAACGGGACCGATCTTGTCCTGATGATTCTTCAGATCGACTGAGGCGTCAACAGCCGGAACGCATGAGTCGATGACTACATCGGCGAGCTCGAAGAGGTTTTTCCCTGACGAGTGACGCGTGGTTTTGTCCCGAAACGCCGATTCGGATCCCGCGACGATGAGCTTCATCCCCAGCTCTTTCGCCGTGAGCGCCACATCGATGTTGACGTTGTTGATTCCTGAATGCGAAAAGAGCCACATCGTGTCTCGTTCATCGAACGTATAGCTCTTCATGATTTGCTGGCCATATCCTTCGACGCGTTCCAGGAAAACGAACTGATGCACGCCCATCTCTCCTACGATGTGCGTAAAGAACGAGAGTGGAAGTTCGATCATCGGATGAAAGCCGACGAAACCGCCGATTCGCGGATACATCTCCTCGATGGGCAACGTTGCATGTCCACATCCAAAGGTGTGCACCCAGCGTTCCGCTTCAATTGAATCCGCCATGATCTCGGCCGCCTTTCGGATAGCGTCCATCTGCGTATTCTCGATCTGTTCCATCGTGTGGCGGGCATTGGCCAGCCATTGTTTCGCTAACATGGTCTGTTTCGGGTGAGATGATTGGTCGGCCGGTCGCTTACGTGCCGGCATGATTGTTCAGATGATAAAGCAGGATGGTTGATGGAGTCGGTCCTGGGCATCACCGGGCTTCGACCGGACGTTCTTTCTTACGAGAACGTTTAAGGGCAAGGCGTCCGGCGCCATACAGCTGCGCGTCAAATCCCAGTTTGCTGACCTCCAGTGTCACCTGGCTAAAACTTATTGGCTGTGCCCACTTCCGGGCTTCGTCGGAGATTCGCTCAAGAAATGCTGCGGCAGGCCCAAAGACTCCTCCACCGAAGATGACTTTCTGTGGATTGAATACGCTGACGAGGTTCGCGACTGCCATCCCCCAGTATCGGATCGCGTTGTCGATCACTTCGACTGCAATAGGGTCTCCTGCCGCATGCGCGGCAAATACATCCTGAGTGTTGAGTTCGTCTGACGGACGCTGGCGCATGATGCTGTCGACGTCGCGTTTTTCATCGAGGAGCTCTCGGGCCACTCGGACGAGTCCAGCACCCGATGCATTATACTCGAAGTCACCGCAGCCCGCATACTCCTCGCGATAGGGCATCTGGAGTCCGAACCATCCGACGGCGCCACCGATATCACTATGTCCTCGCAGCACCCGCCCATCGACGAGAATGCCTGCGCCGATGCCGGTTCCTATCGCGATAAAGATCGAGTTTCGGCAACCTCTGGCTACTCCGAGCCTGACTTCATCAAGTATCGCACACGACCGGT
>CBFGXY010000177.1:0-4507 GCA_965652945.1 uncultured bacterium | reverse complement strand
GCCAGGGCCGGACGCTGACTCAGATCGACGAGCTGCTGATCATTCGTCCTCGATATGTAGACCGTGTCGATGTCAGTCTCGGTTAAAAAGATTTCCCGCAGTTGAAGCCCAATTCGAAGGCTGCTTTCGGCTTCGGAGAACCCTTCGACTCCCATATTCTCTCGCTGAGAGTGACCGGGGTCAATAAAGAGCGTCCAGTCGTCGAGGCCCGTTACCTGTGCTGATGCTCCGTTCGCTACGAAAAGGAAGCACAGGACTAAGAGTAAGCGATTCATAATGCGCCGGCGTACTAAAATGGTAGGGATGACGTCGTAAATGAGGTGGATCGAATCAGTCGACTGCTACATCGATGACGTAGATTGACCCGCGATCATCGAATACAATGGATGAGCCTGTGGGCGACCAGTCAGGGTTCATCTCCTGGGCGTCCGGCGTGTTGGTGACACGAAACTCCTGGCCATCGCTAACACGTGCCGCATAAATATCGGAGCCGGTGATGGAATGTCCGTCATCCTGAGTGCGCATGAAGGTGATCCATTCGCCGTCAGGGGAAAAACGCGCGGCTTCTCCTCCCTCGATCTCATACAACGTCGTGCCGTCGGCGGTGGCTACGATTAGGTTTCCGCCCAGAACCTCATAGGCCATGTGGAGTCCGTCCGGCGAGACGGCCAGGCGCAAGATGTTGTTATCACCCGAGTCGGTAACGATCTGAGGTTGGGGATTTGCACGGGACGCGCTGCCGATATCGCCGTTCATCATAAAGATGATCTGATCGGAGGGCGATCCGCTCTTGGAAGACACCGTCTCGCCCGCATTCAGCACTTCGACGTTCCCCCGGTCGAAGAGGTAAATATTCGCACCGTCTGGCATCCAGCGAGGCAGCGTACGCATTGACCGGCGGTACTCCGTCAACTGGTGAACCTCCCCCGTGCGAGCTTCGAACAGTTTCACCGCATTCTGCCGCCGCACCCCATCGACAGCCGAGACACGTGCCAGGATGGCCGTGCCGTCGTGAGACCATTCGGCACCATAGCCGGCTGAACCCTCGTCAGAAAGCTGTGTGATCGCTCCCCCTTCCGGATTTGTGACGTACAGTCCCGCATAGTTGCTTCCGGTGAAAGCGACCAGATCACCGGCAGGAGACCAGATGGGACGCATGAACGCAGTGGATTCATCTCCGGCAATCCTCACCGCTTCGCCCACTACACGGAGTTCCTGAGCCGAAACCGCTGAGGTATTGACCAGAATTACCGCAAAAGCGAGCAACGCCGCCCGGCGAAGCGTGGGTACAAAAGCGAAAAGTCGCATAGTCTTCAGTATCTCGAATGTGGATGTAACGAAGCCATAGTAGGGATTTAAGGAGTATCTCTCAACGACTGGCCGATCCTTCGGCTGAAATAACTCCCTGGACCGACCATAGAACGGTCCATAGTGCCGGTTTCTGATATTGAATTGGAATTTCGGTGAACATGCCTTCGTCGGTGAAGCACGTTATGAGTCGGCCAATTCGTGTTTTGAAGGTAAAGCACGAACGCCATGCGTACTATGGTCTTACTCTTCTGGATGGGAGGGCTCGCTCTTCCCGATCTTGCGCTCGCGCAAGTGGATACAATGTTCACGTGGCGTGCATATTCTCGGGAGGGCACACTGCACCTGCTGACCTACGAACACGTGGTTCGGGGCGATCGACCACACACGATCGTGATGCGGGAGATGGCGACCAACCGGGGCCCCAGCTCAGTGGATGATGCGAGGCACCTCGTAGAACTGATCGGGAGGGAATACTCAATTGATCCAGAAAGCGCGACCTGGATCTTTCACTGGGGAAGCTTCAGCTTCTCGAATGCACAGGGCACGAAACATCTGTTCTTGCGCGCGACGTTTCGGCGAACCAAAACTGGCGCACTCTCCACGCCCACCTGGCGTGTCATATCTCGCGAAGAAGTAGAAGAACTTACCGCGCGGCGCTATCCATAAAAAGCCGATGGGTGGCAGAATCCAGATAATCGGATCACCGCCACCCACCAGTGTCTCATCGGAAGACGTTTCCCCCTACGACACGGGATCCGCAGGAGTTACGCATCACAATAGCTTCACAAATAATTCCCGGCCCCTCTCAAGGGGCAAGCCGCCGAATCACCCAGCCGTCTCCCTCCCGGAGGTATCGGATGCGGTCGTGGAGACGGCCCGGCCGCCCCTGCCAGAACTCGATCATTCTCGGTCGAAGCCTGTAGCCGCCCCAGAACTCAGGTCGAGGGACGTCGCCGGGAAATCGCTCGCTCACCGCATGCAGCGCATCCTCCAGTTCTCGACGATCTGCGACGATGCTGCTCTGGGTGGATGCCCAGGCTCCGAGCTTGCTCAACCGGGGACGAGATGCGAAGTATTCATCCGAAACATGGTCCGGAAGCCTCTCCACATCTCCTTCTATCCGAACCTGCCGCTCGAGTGGTTCCCACCAGAAGGTCAACGCTGAAGCAGGATGAGCATCCAGGTGCCTCCCTTTATCACTGTTGTAATTCGTAAAAAAAGAGAATCCAGCCTCATCCAGATCCTTTAGCAGAACGATACGAGCGCTCGGCCTCCCGAAATCGTCAACGGTCGAAAGGGTCATTGCATTGGGCTCCTTGACTCCAACTTCCAATGCATGTTCGAACCAGATGCGAAACTGGGTTATCGGATCTGCATCGACACTCGCCTCGTCGAGAGCCGCCCGTACGTATTCCTGCCTCAAATTCGAAATGTGCGGATCCATCACAAAGGAGGATTGATGATTTTGTTGAAAGGTAATCTACTCGACCACGTAATCGAAAGGCCGGCGACACCTTATATTCCCGCGCAAGGATGGTAGGGTACGCTCGATGCCGGACAGGGCATGAGCAGGATTAGTATGAGTGCACGGCATCTCGAAATAATCTCAGTTCAGACATGCGCCTTCCTTTTGTCCTCGCCCGGCGATTTGTCGCAGGGGAATCACTCAACAACGCTTTGCCCGCGGTCGCCGAACTCAATGGAAAGGGCCTCCATGTTGCTCTGGACCTGCTCGGCGAGTACGTAGAGGACCGTGACGTTGCCCTCGATGCCCGAGACGACTATATCGAACTGATCGAAGCAATCGCCGCATATCCCGGCGGCCTCGATTCCAACATTTCGATCAAGTTGTCAAAAATGGGTCAGAAAATCAATGAGGATTTCTGCCGCTCCAACTTGAAGGACCTGATGTCGGTCGCGAAGCAACATAATATTTTCGTACGCCTCGATATGGAAGGCAGCGACATCACCCAGTCAACCATCGACATCTTCGAATCCGTCTATCCCGATTATCCGGACCACCTTGGAATTGTCCTTCAGGCCTACCTTAAGCGAACACGTCAGGATGTCGAACGAATGTGCGATCTGAACGCGTCGGTCAGAATATGCAAAGGAGCATACAAGGAGCCGGCAGACATCGCTTATCAGGATATGCCGACGATACGAAAGCGCTTCATAGAGTATATGGAGATGCTCACCACGAAGTCGCGCTATCCGGGCATTGCCACTCACGACGAAGCATTGATTCAGGCTACGAAAGACTTCGTCGCAAGAGAAGGAATTTCAAACGATCGGTTTGAGTTTCAGATGCTCTATGGGATCCGACCTGAAAGTCAGCAGACCATCGCGCAGGAAGGATACAATATGCGGGTGTACGTGCCATACGGCACGGAGTGGCTGCCGTATTTCTCTCGCCGATTACGTGAGCGAAAAGAGAACATCTGGTTCGTATTGAGGCATATTTTCACGCGTCGATGACTGGATTGGCGGCGCACCTATCGTCATCCATCGCATATCGAATTAATCTCGGTGGCATATTGCCGATGGATAACACGTACATAAAGCGGTTATGGACGTCGATGTCTTTTGCACGATGGGGTAGCGTACGTTCACAAAGAAAGGCACCGGAATCGCGATCAGTAGGCGCGTCGAACCTCCGTCCAGCTACCTCACCCTTAACCGCTGTCCCGGCCGAATAGAACCCGAACCAAGACTGTTTAGGCGCTGGATATTCTGAACGCTCGTGCCGTGCCGGCGTGCGATCGTCCAGAGCGACTCGCCGCTCTGAACTGTGTGCCACAGTTCACCTGGTGCCGGTTCCACCTCTGCAGGCGGAGTATCGGAATCCGCAGGATTCCGGGCCGTTGCCGTGACGGGCTCGAGCGACTCCACCTCATTTACCACAAGCAGCACGCCATCCATGTCCCGCACCACGGCATCGATGCGCTCTCGATGAGCATTCGTGTTGACACTTCCTCGGATGAAGACTCTGCCGTCACGCGCCTCAACGTGAAACGGATATGCTGAAACGGCATCGTCATCTGCCAGAGCCAGTAAAACACGCGCCTCGAGCCTGGCATCGGCAATTCGACCCTCTATCGTCCCGGACTCAGGCAGCGCTTCTCGCCGAGGAGAAGCCTGCGTCAGCGCAGGTCGAGGTTCTTCTACCGCTTCGGCATGCGCAGTTTCGGACTCT
>CBFGXY010000176.1:0-4519 GCA_965652945.1 uncultured bacterium | reverse complement strand
GGGAGAACATTCGCTCGGGTGCATATTCGAGATGCTGTAGCCGCGAACGAAAGCCGGGTAATACCAATAACCAAGGTACTGGGTGGCAAATATGTCGTCTCGGCCGGCGCCATAGCTTCCTATGTGCAACGCCCGCCACGCGATCGTGAACGGATTCAAGAAGTGGTACCTGCGATAATCCCCCAGCACTCGCAGGAAAGAGCTCGATCCAAGCATCGGTGTGACCTGGAACCGATATCGACCACCCGCCACGGGCGAGGTGAAGCCGAAGAACGAGTAGTCGCCAACGTACGAAAGTGAGCTCTGGAAAAGGTACAGGGCATCTCGCGAGGGTATTTCTTCCACCTGGCGCTGCCACGCTCCTCCGGCAGGATAGAAGATTTCTCTCTCGTTGTGGAATCCGTAGCGCACTGCACCTGCATCCAGCTCAAACCGGCGGGTCTGAGACAGCGGATATGCGGTTATGAAGCTGACCTCATCGATAAAGACGCGGAAGTTCTCCCGAATCATCAGCGGAAGACCAGTCTCCCAGTCTATGACCTGGTAGGCGCGGGTAGACAGCAAGGGGATATGCCCCGCCGCCAGCCCCATATTGAGCCGCCGTCCTCGGTTGATGTAACTGATCTGAGCCCCAAAATCTCGGATCGTACCCTGCGCTTGCGCAACGATGGCGAGGTTTCTGTTGCCCAGCATATCACTGAAGAAGAATCCGACACCACCTGCCAGCTGAGTCCCATACGTCCCGCCCACGGCTACCCCTACACTGGGCGGTGCCACGTAATCGAGATAGAGTCGAGGGCTGTACGGACGCACCTGCTCCACCTGCGGACGGGGAGGCAAACCGGTCAGCGGGTCATCGAGATAGGAGGCCACCAGACCTTCACCTGTTCCGGCCAGCGGCGGTAGGATTGCGGCATCGGCAACTCCCTGTTCCGGAACAGAGTCCTCTTCCATCAGGACACCTTCGGTTTCAGAGGCTTCGAGCGAGACGCCCGTATACTTTCCGTCGTAGAAAATCGACATCATCATGCGGCCCGTCTGCGAAGCGACCGACATGGCAGGCGCCGTTGCCGTGATCCCGCTTACGCCCGTCATGACGTTGGTGACCCGGTAGGTCTGCTCCGTTTGAAGGTCGTGCCGATAGACATCGCGGAACCCGTCCTGGTTGGAAATAAAGAACAGGCTGCGGCCGTCGGGGGAAAATTGCGGGTTGATATGCTGCGCCTGTCTGAAGGGCATCACCATGCGGATGTCTTCCGTAGCGAGGTCTATGATGGCAATGCGAAGCTCGGCGTACTCGAGGCGATCGAAATCACTGCCCCCCGGTCCCCGATCGGTGACGAAGGCTATTGAACGGCCATCCGGAGACCAGGTCGGCTGCAGGTCTGCATACTTGTCCTGCGTCAGCTGACGAACCGCACCCTCTCTCAGATCCACCACGAAAAGGTCGCTGACGCCACCTTCCAGACCCGTAACGGCGATCGAGCTTCCATCGGGCGACCATGCCGGGTTGGTCAGCGCTCCAACTCCCGCCACCCGGATCCGACGCACGATCGAGCGAGAGTTCACATCCCAGATCGCAATCTCATTATCTCCATCTGAAAAAGTGATCAGTGCCAGCTGCCGACCATCGGGCGACCAGCTTCCCGCGGAACTGATAAAGCGAATCGCATCAAAATGGGCACCCGTCGAGGTCTGGCTCATCCGGCTGATAAGCTCACCCGTATTGGCATCCGCAATGAACAGATTGATGCTGAACAGATCGCGCTCAGAGAGAAAGGCCACGTAATTACCATCGGGAGACAGTGCCGGAGCGATGTTGATGTCGCCCCCGTCGATATCGGCGGCAAGCACCCTCCGCCCAAGCGAATCGGGATGGGTTCGTCCCTCCATGGCGGGCAGATACTCATTCTTCACCGCCTGAATCCATTCATTAGAGAGCGAATCCGGACGAATACCAAGTGCATAGACGAACGCCGAGTCGGGACCTACTCGTCCCGCCAGCTTGAAGAGATTGGTGATGGCCACGTCTCCGTACTTCCCTCCGACATACGCCATGTATGCCTGACCGAATCGATAGGGGAAGTAGCTCATGTCGCGCGTGAGCTGCTGCAGCGTCGGCAGATCGTCTCGGAGGGCGTAGTCGCGCAGCCACATCGCCGTGTGCGGGTCTTCACGACCTACCGATAGATACTCCGCCATACCCTCCACCAGCCAGAGCGGAAGCAGATTCAGATTGAAGGGGATTGAATCGGCGGAGGCAAACGCAATGTCATACTGGAATGAATGCACGAGTTCATGCCCGAGGACATGATCCGTCTCGGCATAAATTCCGGTGAGCGGCATCACGACCCTCTGTTTGAGCGACTCGGTCACACCGCCGACACCTTCCCCGATAAAACCGCCGATAACGTTCGTCTGCTGGAAATCCGCATCATTGGCGTAAAAAACCAGCGGCTTCTTATCCCTGAACTCTCGCAAGAACGTGCGGCTGTGACGCCGGTACCAGCGCTCGGCCATCCGCGCCACATCCTCGATTTTTTCTGCCTGCTCGGGATAGTAGTAAATGTCGAAATGGTCCGTCGGAAGGATGCGAAAATCGAAATGATCGTACTGGACCTTGTTTCGTCCGAAATACTGGCCTGCAGCTGTATCTGTCAGAAACACTGACCCGGCTACCAGGAGAAATATCGCAGGGATGGAGGCGAACGTACGTTGGAACATCGATCCGGAGTCGTGTAGTGAGGCCATCATCACTCTCAATGAACCATCTGCGAAGGATTTACGCCAGTCTCAGATCTGATCCGAGACGAGCGCCGAAATGGTAAGTTACGATGAATCGGACGTCTGCTTACGTACCGAGTTCGAGGCTGTTCGGTGTGGTTGAGTTCCGAGTTGTAACGCTGTGGCCCCGTGCGGCATTATAACACGGGTCGATCCTCCTGCAATCGTCGCATATCTCGCTGAGATGACGGATCCTGCAGGAACCGAATCACCATACATTCCCTTATACGCACGGTACAGTCGGCGGAGTTAGCCGGTCCCAGTTTTTCCAGCCTCCACTCATGGAAGATTATCGCATCCGGGTCCGAATATTTATCGGCCTCATTCTCTTCCTGTTTGTCGTCCTCGTTCTGCGGCTATTCCAGCTTCAGTTTATAGATGCGGATATGTACGCGGGCGAGTCTCGTATGAATGCGATTCGCGAGAACCGGGTTTACCCCGCCCGTGGCGTCATTTATGATCGCAATATGCGATTGATGGTGGATAATGAACCGAGCTATTCGATCCTCATCACTCCGCGCCACTTCAAGACGACGAACATTCCGCTGCTGGCGGACTTGCTGGGCGTTCCGGATTCACTGGTTGCCGCCCGTCTCAACGAGGCCAGACAGTGGAGTGCATTCCGCCCCAGTCGCGCATTTCGGGAAGTCCCATTCGACATCTTCTCACGCATCCAGGAAAACCAGTACAGACTACCGGGGGTCTGGTATGAAGTGGAGCAGATGCGGCGGTATGTAACTGATGCCCGCTCGGCCCACGCTCTTGGGTACATCAGGGAGATTACGCAGTCCGAACTCTCAACCCGGCAGAACCTCGGATACCGTTCCGGCGACCTGATCGGGAAGGCGGGACTGGAACGTACCTACGAGAGCTATCTACGCGGACGTCTCGGCAGCGAGTTTAAACTGGTGAACATCCACGGCCTCGAGGTGAAATCCTATCTCGATGGTGAAGACGACACCCCCCCGATGGCGGGCTACGACCTTCACCTCGGTCTCGACACAAAAGTGCAGGCGCTTGCCGAATCCCTCTTCGTCAACAAGCGCGGGGCCGCCGTTGCGATCGATCCTCGGAACGGCGAAATCATCGCCATGGTCAGCAAACCGGATTATGACCCGGCCATCTTCTCTGAATCGATCGACAGCGAAACGTGGTCATATCTTACCACGAGCAAGGATAAGCCGATGCTCAACAGAGCAACCATGGCGGTTTTCCCCCCAGGATCTACCTGGAAGCCGTTCATGGCTCTGATGGCTCTGAATGAGGGCGACATCACCCCGACCACGAGAATCAACTGCCCCGGCTATCATCCCTTCGGTCGCGGACGCATGTTCCGCTGCCTCGGCGTACACGGCTCGATCGACGTCTATACGGCGCTCGAACGGTCTTGCAATACCTTCTTCTTCGAACTGATGCAGCGCACCGATGTCAACACGTTTCATGACTACGGCACCATGCTGGGTTTCGGAAAGCGTGCTCCTACGGACATCGGCGAGCAGTCCGCCGCTCTCATGCCCGACTCATCCTACTTCAACCGTATGTATCCGCGCGGCTGGACACCCGGATACACGATCAACCTCGGGGTTGGACAGGGCGACATGAGCGTGACACCACTTCAACTTGCCCGTTTCACGGCTGCGGTGGCCAACGGCGGCACGCTTCATCCCCCGCATCTGGTGCGGGAACTGGTTCATGCCGAGACCGGCGAGGTGCTGCGCCCGCGCCTTCCTGCACC
>CBFGXY010000175.1:0-4540 GCA_965652945.1 uncultured bacterium | reverse complement strand
TGCGCGTGGCGGCGCCCACCCCGGAGGTCGCGGCACGTTGGCTCAAGGAGCAGGAGGGAGTTACCTGGGTAAGTTATCCCGGTCTCGAAGATCACCCCTACCATGAGCGCGCAAAGAAATATCTGAGGAATGGGTTCGGGGCTGTTCTCGCATTCGGAGTCGAGGGTGGAGAACCGGGAGGTCGAGCCCTGGTCGAAGGACTCGAACTGGCAAGCCATCTGGCTAATGTGGGCGATTCGAAGACGGTGGTAATCCACCCAGCGTCGACGACGCATCAGCAGCTGACCGCTGATGAACAGAAAACCGCCGGTGTCAGCGCCGACCTGGTTCGTGTATCAGTAGGTATTGAACATATCGATGATCTCAAGGATGACTTTGCGCAGGCACTCGCAAAAGTCAGAACAGGTGCACCAGCGTAACGTGTACCCTCGTGCAATTTTGATCGGGCGAATGATCGGAGTATTGACGTGAATACATTTTTCGTCGACAGCTTCACGCTTGAATCGGGCGTCGAGTTACGAGACGTGCCCGTGTCCTACCGCACATGGGGAACACTCAGACCCGCCGGCGACAATGCTGTTGTTGTGTGTCATGCACTGACGGGCGACACGGCCGTGGATACATGGTGGGAGCCCATGATCGGCCCGGGGCGGGTGCTCGACACCGAACGGTATTTCGTTGTCTGTGCCAATGTGATCGGATCACCGTACGGCTCGGTCGGACCTCTATCGGTTAATCCCGATACCGGCCGGCCGTACGGTCCCGATTTTCCTGAAACGACGATTCGCGACACGGTACGACTGCACAAGGAGCTGGTGGAGGCATTGGGAGTGCGGCACATCCGTTTCGTTACCGGCGGCTCGATGGGCGGGATGCAGGTGCTGGAATGGGCGTTCTATCGCGACCTGGTGGGTGCGATCGTACCCATCGCGGTTGGGGCCCGGCATTCGTCCTGGTGTATCGGTTGGAGTGAGATGCAGCGCCAGACGATCTATGCGGATCCGAATTGGAAAGGAGGGAGGTATGCACCAGATGAACCGCCCTCAAGCGGACTGGCCGCGGCCCGTATGTCGGCGATCATTTCGTATCGAACACGAGCATCGTTCGAGGACCGGTTCGGGCGCCGGAGGATGGCGGATGACGGTCCGTACGCTGTTGAAAGTTATTTGCGTTACCAGGGCCAGAAACTCGTCGACCGGTTCGACGCGAACTGTTATGTCCATTTAACGCACCAGATGGATACTCACGATGTGGCACGCGGACGCAAAGGGCTCGCGGAGGTCATTGCGTCAATAAAGCAACCGGCCCTGGTTATCGGGATCGATACGGATGGGCTCTATCCCCTCGAGGAACAGGAAGAGCTGGCAGAGGCTCTTCCGAATTCAGAGCTGGCGGTCATCAACTCCATTCATGGACATGACGCGTTTCTGATCGAGTTCGATCAGATGGAAAAGATATTCCGACGCTGGATCAACTCTACTCTCGACCCTGAAACGATTCTGGTTTCTACACCTGAATCAGTACACTGACTTAAATCTTTCCGGGGCGGTGCGGACCGCCTTCACATCTCATGAAAGACAACAGTAATCCCAGGTTTCGCGTAGGCATCCTTGGTGCAACAGGAACCGTGGGCCAGAAATTTATCGAACTACTTCAGGATCATCCGTGGTTCGAGATTACGGCACTTGTGGCTTCGCCGCGATCCGCAGGGAAACGATATTCTGATGCCGCGAACTGGCTTGCCGATATTGAGCTTCCGAAAGCCATAGGAGATCAGACCGTCCTTTCGTTGGACGAGGATCTCGATGTCGATCTCGTGTTTTCGGGACTCGATGCGGGGGTCGCCGGAGAGGCCGAGCAGCGCATCGCTGATGCGGGCATACCTGTGATCTCGAACGCCAGAAATCATCGGATGCGGGATGATGTGCCGCTCATGGTGCCTGAGATAAATTCAGACCATGTCGAGTTGATCCGCAAACAGCCGTCCTTCGATCGAGGCGGATTCATAGTGACCAATCCGAACTGCTCGACCGTCGGACTCGTTTGTGCGCTCAAGCCACTGGATGATGCTTTCGGTGTTAACTCCGTGCAGGTCACGACGATGCAGGCGTTATCCGGAGCGGGTTATCCTGGTGTTGCATCGCTCGACGCACTGGGCAACGTCGTACCGTACATCGGAGGTGAGGAAGAAAAGCTGGAAACAGAGTCGCTCAAACTCCTTGGACGAATAGTGGACGGGAGTGTGGAAGATGCCGAGATCAAAGTGAGTGCGCAGTGCAATCGAGTGCCTGTCATCGACGGGCATCTGGAGTGCATCTCGGTCTCCCTCGACAAGAAGGCGACCGTAGATGAAGTGAAAGCTGTTTTTGGATCCTTTGCCGGGGGCGTCGCGAACCTGGATCTCCCGAGTGCTCCTGAGCGGCTGCTGCGAGTGTTCGAAGAGTCTGCTTTTCCTCAGCCACGTCGACACGCTCGGCTCGGCAACGGACTCGTCGTATCGATCGGCAGGGTCCGCGACTGCGAGGTATTAGATATCAAGTTTGTAGCCCTGGTTCACAACACGATAAGAGGAGCGGCCGGCAGCGCGATTCTGAATGCAGAACTTCTCGTGAGAAAAGGATTTGTTGAGCGAAAGGAATCTGCCGTGGCAGCATGAGTGATCAATCTCACATCCGCCTGGTGACATCTCGCGACCGTGACCGAGTCGAAGCGATCTGGGTCTCGCTCTACCGCGAGCAAGAGTCTTTCGACAACCGTTTCAAGGTCGCAGATGATGCGCTTGAAAGGTGGCGAAATGACTTTGCTGGATGGGTTGGATCTAAGAGCCGTTGGATGTGGATCGCGGAACGTGGCGACAGCATTATCGGGTTCTTAACTGCAGAACGGAGCTATATTCCACCGATTTACAGTCCTGTCTCCGAGCTTTTTCTGAGCGAGGTCTACGTCGTTCCAGAAGAGCGCAGAAAAGGAGTGGGCCGAGACCTGGTCGAAACGGCCTTTAGTAAGGCGCGAGAGGAGCGCCTGCAACGTATTCGACTCATCGCATTGGATAAGAATACTGCAAGTTTATCTTTCTGGCGCTCGGTTGGAGCCGACGTCTTCAGCCAGACCCTGCTGATGGAGGTTGGAACCGAGCCCGCAGATCGGCCTGTTCGCCGGATCGGCTTTTAACCGCTCCCTTTGGCGCATGAGCTTCATGTGAACCGGTTGACACAGGCAGGGAAGACTTCGTATTTTGGCAGTTCCTGTGTGCAGAAGTAGCGCGGAAGTAGCTCAGTTGGTAGAGCATCTGCTTGCCATGCAGAAGGTCGCGGGTTCGAATCCCGTCTTCCGCTCATTAAAAACGCCGATTCTAATCAGGATCGGCGTTTTTTGTTGGCTACGCGCGGCCCTCAAAACCACCGTTGCTGCAAGTATGCATTCATTTTGTTGCCGTGGATACACCGCGGACTTTGCCGCGCGGCAATTTTGAAAGCCAAACACCGCTCATCACCCGCCGCGACAACCGCATTACCTGCCTCCGCTCTGGAGCAAATACTCACGTCTCGAGAATGGAGGAAGCCGTGGCTGCCACTAATCGCCTGAAGCTACCTGCCTGTCTCCGACGAGGGGCGCCGACGCACATGGCAATTCATGATGCGCTCCAACTCTGCCTCCATATCGTCGCCAATTCCCGAATGCACGGCCGATGTCTGGATGATCGTGCTGCGGGGTGCCACGAGCCAGTGAAAGCGCGCGCGATGGGGGAGCTCGCCAATGGGCCCCGCCTGGGGACCGCCGCGGCAAATGCGCGGGATCACATCGAGATATCTCGCGATCAAGTCCTGGTCAAGAGATGGGCCGAACCATGCGAGTCGCTCCCAGTCCGGTTCGATGCGCGCCTCCAGGACCTTGAGCTGCATCGAGGAGATTATGGCGCCCACATTCAGGAACTCGCATCGTTCCACACGCGGCACCACCCGTACAATGGCGTATTCAAAGGTGCCTGTGTGCATTGATTGCCTCCTGAACAAATGGCCGAGGGTGTTTCAGTCGCTCTGTGAGATACCGGAGATACGCTTCACGGTGTGCAGATTCATTTTCGAATGCGTCATCTCCCAGCCAGGACGACGGAATGAGGTCTATGACTTTCGCAAGCGCTTCAGGGGTAAGCCGTTGCGTCAACTCAGCATCCGCTTCCTGGATTTCAGTTGCGAAGTGTAATAACACGTGATCCTTGATGGCTGGAAATGGAAATTGAATACGCTCTTCGAAGCCATTCCAATCATGATGGAAATAAAGCGATGCACCGTGGTCGATCAACCAGAGCTGACGATGCCACATGAGCATGTTCGTATTTCGGGCGGTCCGGTCGACGTTCGTGGTGAACGCGTCAAACCACACGATTTGTGATGCTAATCGTGGGTCTTTCTCGACCGCGTCGGGGATCAAGGGGTCGAATGTGATCGAGCCGGGCAAATAATCGATCGCGAGGTTCAAGCCTGCACTTGCCCGAAGGAGATCCTGAATCTCCGGATCAGGTTCTGACCGGCCGAGAGCG
>CBFGXY010000174.1:0-4547 GCA_965652945.1 uncultured bacterium | reverse complement strand
GGGGCTCTCCGCTTGTGCACTTCTTGTTGCCGGTTCCCTCGCACTTACGGGCTGCAATCTCGACAGCCTGGGCGGACCTGATCTCAGCGCCGCACAGGAAAACGTGGATGCAGCCAAAAATGGTGGCGGTTCGCTCGGAAAGATCGACCACCACAACGAGGAAACGGACAAGAACGGCGGCGGATCGCTCGGAAAGATCGATCACCACAACGAAGAGACCGACAGTCCATGATCCTTCGGGTGTCGGCGGTACATCACGGCGACGAAATCTCGTCCTCCATTACCTCGTCACCCATTAGATCACCGTTCTCAAGAGCCTGACCATTCGGTCGGGCTCTTGGCGTTTAAAGGGTTATCGGATTTCGGATGGAAGTATATTCCCCTGTCGACAACAGCAAACCGGGCAATTATTTCCTGCTGCGTGTGCAAAATCGGCACTCGAGCCAAGATCAAGCCCGTGAGGCCTGATGGCACACCTTTCTCTGAAGCGAATCATGACTTCTACAAAAAGGTTCGCTTACTGGTTTTGCCTGTCGACTACCGATCAGTGACTCCTACCTCCTACTGATTAAGCGTTACAGGACAGAAAGCGGCCTCCTCGAAAGCCCGGTATCTTAAGGTACCGGGCTTTCATTATTTTAGAGGATGGTTATGAACGGATTTGAGCCTGACATCCTCTTTTGTGTCACGGGAGACATTGACGCCAATTCGCGAGCACTCCGGCAGCTGGAGGCCCTGCGATCTCGGGGATTGTCTCTTGAGGCTGTGGGAATCGCCGGCGAGGCGAGACGTGAGCAGCGGCAAGGTCTTCTCCTGACGCATCTCCCCCGTCCGGATGGCGGAGGTCCGAGGTGGTTTCGGAAGGTGCACATACGCATGCGAGAGTATTTGAGGTCGCGAACGGCCGCGCATTATCACGCGAGCGATCTCTTCGTTCTGCCCGCCCTTGCCCAGAAGTCAGCAAAAGAGGCCAGAACCCTTAGTTTCGATTCTAGAGAACTCTACCCTCAAGTGGGAGCAACGGCCGGCAAGCCGTGGTCTTCCGCTTTCTGGTCGATTGTTGAACGGCGATATATCCGGCGGGCCGACATTGTATTTACGGTCAACGAAAGTATTGCTGATATCCTGATGCATCGGTATCGCATCGACCGACCTGTTGTGGTCCCGAACATCCCACTGGCAAAGCCTACATCAAGCGATGGATACCTTCGGGAACTGACGAGTGCACGCGACAAGGAGCTGGTACTTGTACTTCAGGGTCATCTGAAACCCGGAAGAGGCTGCGAGTTAATGCTGGATGCGATGCAATGGATAGACGGAGCACGGCTCGTTTTTCTTGGTGAGGGACCGCTTCGTGGCCCACTCGAAGCCCGCACCCGATCTCTGCAACTTGATGAAAAGGTATTCTTTCATGATCTCGTTCCACCGGATCAACTGCTCGACGTGACCGCCTCCGCCGACCTGGGCATCTGCCTCATCGAGCCCCTTACCGCGAGCCTCCGGCTATCCCTGCCCAATAAGCTCTTCGAATACCTGCGGGCCGGCCTACCCGTCATCGCCAGCGATCTTCCTGAAATATCAAGGGTCATCGAGCAGTTCGATGTGGGCGTATGTATGCGGAATCTTACTCCCGCAGATATTGCTCAGACGATATCTCAGGTGATGGAACGCCGAGATGTGCTGCGAACATGGCGCTCGAATACCCCCTCCGTCTTTGAAACTTTCGACCCTCAAAAAGCATCCGATCTGTTTGCCACAGAGATCCTTAAACTGCTCCGCGCACGATGACGAGATTCTTTACCCCCCTTTTTCTGAGCCTATTTCTTGTCTGCATGGTTCAGGCTCAGGATAGACCGTCGATCGTAGTCGCTGCGCCGAATGTCGAATGGCTGCCGTTCGATGAAGCGCTGGAGGTAGCCGCAACCTCAGGTAAGAAAGTCATCATCGATGTATATGCGCCCTGGTGCACCTTCTGCCGGCGGATGCACGCTGAAACCTACGCCGATCCGGCTGTCAGTGAATACCTGAGAGAAAACTTTGTGGCTACACGTGTCAATGCTGATTCTGCTGACCATACGTATGAGTATTCCGGCCACACATTTACCGGACAGGAGTTAGGATATCACCTGGGAGCCCGTGGTTTTCCGACCACTGTTTTTCTGTTTTCGGATGGAAACTACCTCACACCCCTGCCCGGGTTCGTGGAAGCGGAGAATATAATGTCGGTACTGAGTTTTCTTGCCACCGACGCGTTTGAGAGTGAATCGTTCGAGGAGTATCTGGCTCGTACCCGCTAGTTGCGAGCAGAATGGGCCTCAGAGTTAGTTACAGCGAGGGATACTACGTACCCCTTCCTCCCCGCCATCCCTTTCCGATGGGGAAATTCCCGGCGTTGCACCGCATTCTTCTAGAGGATGGACTGCTTCAGCCGGATGATGTCGTGGCGCCTCGAGAGGTCGAATGGGCCGATCTGGCACTTGTTCATACACCCGAGTATCTGACGCGCCTTGCAGATGGATCATTGACTCGGCAGGAGATCAGGCAGATGGGGCTGCCGTGGTCTGAACAGCTCGTCCGAAGGTCTCGACTGGCAGTACAAGGCACCTTGAACGCCGCGATGATGGCGCTTGAAGATGGAATTGCAGCCAATCTTGCAGGCGGCACCCATCACGCTTTTCCCACCCACGGATCCGGATTCTGCGTGTTCAACGACGTTGCCGTCGCTATTCGCGTCCTGCAACATTCAAAATGGATCCGACGCGCATTTGTGGTAGATCTCGATGTGCATCAAGGCGACGCAACGGCTGCCATTTTCCGTGGCGATGACCGGGTCTTTACGTTTTCGATGCATGGAGAAAAGAATTTTCCCTTTCGAAAAGAAAAGTCGACGATCGATATCGCCCTCCCCGACGGGACCGGTGACGACGCCTATCTGTCAAAGCTTGCGCAGCATCTTCCAAGTGCCATCGAGCAGTTCCGACCTGATCTGATCTTTTTCCTCGCGGGCATCGACGTTCTGGAGGGTGACCGCTTCGGGCGCATCGCCCTGACCCCGAAAGGACTGCACGAGCGAGAATCATGCGTACTAGGGACAACTCACCGGCTCGGCATCCCCGTAACGCTGTTGTTGTCGGGTGGCTACGCCGCAACCCCCGACGAAACCGCTCAGCTCCACGCCATCGCACACCGGGTAGCCGCTCGGATCTACCGCCGGTAGTCATCGGATCACTTCGCGGAGTCATAGGATCGCTTCACGGAGTCATAGGATCACTTCGCGGAGTCATAGGATCACTTCGCGGAGTCATAGGATCGCTTCACGTAGTAATAGGATCGCTTCGCGGAGTCATAGGATGAGATTAACAACGCAGTCAAAGGATAACGGCCCCAGCAAAAATAATTGACCGCCGTTTCAGCCACTCCCGGCGGTGGTCGATACATGCCGGCGTTCTCGAACTCTCATCTGACACCCCCCTTACATGAAAGCGTCAAAGTTCGCAGTCTGTCTTCTGGTTTTGATCGGTGTTGCCAACGTGGCTGCACAGGGCCAATCGCGACAAGTCGTTGTGGATCAACTCGAGCACGCGTCTCATTTCTTCGAAGTCGGATTCGACGTAGTGGCTGGTGACGTTGATGATATGGTCATCGGGCTCCTGCCCGACGAAGGAGAAGCCTACCTGGAAGTCTGGTTGGAAGAAGGCTTTGACTATATCATCTCAGGAGTATGCGACGAAGATTGCATTGACCTCGACCTATATCTGAGAGATCCGGAGGGCATGATCATCGACGATGATTTCGAAACGGACTCTATCCCCATGGTCGCGACCACTGCAAGCTCGACGGGCCGCTATCTGCTTGGAATCGACATGGTCGATTGCGAGGCAGATTGGTGCTACTTTGGTTACCGAGTCTATAAGCGGCCCTCTGCATTGACGGACTTTTAGCGACGAATGGGGCCGCCACATTCGCCTAAGTTTCACGCCCTCGTCCCATGTCCTTTGCACCAACTCCCAGTTCCGGGTTATATTGATATCGGAGGAAGCATAACCAATAAGGAGCCATGATGAACGACACCCCACGCCCTCAGGTGGCAACTCTTTCTGCAGTTGATCTCATCCGAGAGGAACGCGCAACGGCCGCGGTTCAGGTCCTCGGTGTCGTAGGCTTTGCCTTGCTCACCGCACTCGGAGCCCAGGTAAAGGTATTTCTGTGGGAGGTGCCCGTAACGCTCCAGACGCTGGCGATGTATGGAAGTGGCCTGTATCTCGGCTGGCGAAACGGTATGCTGTCACAGCTGATGTATTTGTCGCTCGGCATGTTTTTTCCTGTGTACGCGGGCGAGAGTTTCGGTTTCGCCTATTTGTTCGCTGCTCCTTCGGCCGGTTATCTCCTCGCGCTTCCCCTGGCGGCGGGTGTCGTAGGATTATTATCCAAACGGTGGAACACGCTCCCAGGTACGGCCCTTTGCCTCCTCATCGGGTCGGCCATCCTCTTCACCATCGGGGTAACGTGGCTGCATTTTGCTGCGGGTCATGCTACCTGGCTCGAGT
>CBFGXY010000173.1:0-4547 GCA_965652945.1 uncultured bacterium | reverse complement strand
CAGTCTTCATCCGACATCTCATGGCCGGTCGGATGCAGCCAGTGTACGTCTGAAACCTCGTCATCAATCTGCCGACCCTCCAGAAACCTCCGCCTCCGAAAGCTGGGATGTCGCTTGCGGAATGCCACGGCTTTCCGGGTGAACTCCAGAAACTCACGCTTTCGATCGTCGAGGTTCCAATCAAACCATGTCAGCTCGCTGTCGTGGCAATAGGCGTTATTATTCCCTTGCTGCGTGCGCGAGAGTTCGTCGCCGCCCAGAATCATCGGCACCCCTTGAGAAAGCATCAGCGTAGCGAAGAGGCTGCGCTTGAGACGCTCGCGGCAGGCCAGCACATTCTCATCCTCACTTGGCCCCTCCACCCCGCAGTTCTGACTATAATTGGGCTCGTGCCCGTCGCGATTATCCTCGCCGTTAGCCAGGTTGTGCTTCTGTTCGTATGAAACCAGATCCTCGAGCGTGAAGCCGTCGTGCGCCGTGACGAAGTTGATGGACGCAAACGGTCGCCGTCCCGAGAGTTCGTATAGATCGCTCGATCCGGCGATTCGTGTCGCAAGACGTCCTTTGAGGCCCCTGTCGCCTCTCCAGAACCGTCTGATCATGTCTCGATATCGCCCGTTCCATTCGGTCCACTGCCAGGGGAAACTTCCCACCTGATAACCTCCGGGCCCTACGTCCCACGGCTCGGCTATGAGCTTCACCTGACTCAACACGGGGTCTTGCTGAATCAGCTTGAAGAAGGGAGCGAGCATATCGATCTCATAGAGTTCGCGCGCCAGCGCCGCAGCAAGATCGAATCTGAACCCGTCGACGTGCATCTCGAGCACCCAGTAACGCAGGCTGTCCATGATCAGCTGCAATACATGCGGATCACCGGCGTCGAGCGTATTCCCCGTGCCCGTATAGTCGATCAGGAATCGGTGGTTGTCCGGCATCTCCTTGTAGTAGCCGAGATTATCGATCCCCCTCATCGAAAGGGTCGGTCCAAGGTGATTGCCCTCCGCCGTGTGGTTGTAGACCACATCGATGATCACTTCAAACCCTTCCGCATGAAGCGTGCGCACCATCATCTTGAAGTCGCGCACCGCATCAAGTCCACCGCCCATCGAGTACTCGGGCTCCGGGGCGAAATACGCCAGTGTGTTGTAGCCCCAGTAGTTGCTCAG
Organism: uncultured bacterium; assembly: GCA_965652945.1. Classification (GTDB taxonomy): domain Bacteria; phylum Bacteroidota; class Rhodothermia; order Rhodothermales; family CAZKDQ01; genus CAZKDQ01. Next base: position 3,381 of record CBFGXY010000173.1, on the reverse strand, counting down.
CCCCATATCCACCAGCCGACGGTCATGCACTTTGGCATGCACGGGCAGAAGTTGGATGGTCGTAACTCCGAGCTTCCGCAGGTGCTCGATGACAGGTTGTGAGGCAAGGCCCAGATACGTCCCCCGGAACTCCTCAGGCACCTCCGGATGGAGCTTACTAATGCCCTTCACGTGTGTCTCATAGATGATGGTATGGTTCCACGGCACGTTTGGGCGCCGATCGTCATGCCATTCAAACCCATCCTCCACTACGGCACCAAGGGGAGCAAACCTGGAATTGTCCCTGCGATCGAAGGACAGGTCGGCCTGTGGATTATCGACCTCATAACCGAAGAGGCTGTCGTCCCATTTCAAGGGCCTTCCGATGGCTTTCGCGTAAGGATCGAGCAGCAATTTGTATGGGTTGAATCGATGTCCCTTTTCAGGTTCGTACGGCCCGTAGACCCGATACGCATACAGCTGACCCGGACGCAACTGAGGAATGTAGCCGTGCCAGATCGGACCTGTCCGCTCAGGTAGGGTGATCACCGCCGAGGCTTCGTCCGCATCCGGCGAATCAAAGAGTATGAGTTCTACGCTCTCGGCGTGTGCACTGAAAAGAGCGAAATTGACCCCGAGTCCATCCCATGTGGCTCCCATCGGATAGGGTTTACCGGGCCAGATGCCGCCCTGCACGACCGGCGACTCAGTAGAATGATCTGTATTCAATTCAGTTAACGGCTATTGAGGATTGGAAAGCTACTCTGAAACGAAAGATTGGAAAGTCATGTGAAACGCTCCCTCTGACCGTGGAAGTCGTCTCCGGTTCGCGGATCAATGTCGTAATCTCGTACATCAACGAGGATTATGACATCCTTTGGTACGTAATTAGGTGCTCGCCCTCTTCACCCGCATATTCTCACGTCTCACTATACGATGCCTGAAACCAGTTCTCTTCCTTCCGCATGGTCTAGAGTCAAACTTGTATCCGTCTCACCACGAGTTGCTTCTGGCACATGGCCGGTCAGGCGATCGGTTGGGGAAACGGTCGATGTTGTGGCGGGGCTGATAATCGATGGTCATGATCGAATCGCCGCCGAAGTTCTGACCTGGCGCGACGGCACAGAACCTGAATCGATTCAGATGCAGGCCGGACATAACGACGAATATCATGCCACCTTTTCGGTTCAAGAGCTCGGGCGCCATTGGTTTCAGGTGCGGGCGTGGGTAGATGTGTTTGGGACCTGGTTTGAACAATTCGGAAGACGAGTTGCGGGCGGGGAATCCCAGCGAGAACTTCGCAGCGAGCTCATGGAAGGCGCCCAGCTGCTACGACGCGCACTTGAGAACGCGAGCGGTCCCGATGCGGATGCTCTGGAAAGGTTTGCCTCGAGGTTCGAACTCGGCCATATAGATAGTGCGCTGGATCCGACCGTGCTCGAACTTGGTCAGGTCTACCTTCCGCGACACGGCCAGATTCATAGCGAAGCCGTGGAGGTGATTGTTGATCCCTCGCGGGCTCGGTTCGCGGCATGGTACGAGCTCTTCCCGCGTTCCACTTCCGCGAAGCCGGGCACGCACGGTACGCTCGACGACGCGTCCAGACTGCTCCCACGAATCAAGGAGATGGGGTTTGATGTGGTCTACCTCCCTCCCGTTCACCCGATCGGGACCACTTTTCGTAAAGGAAAAGACAACGCACCTACCGCTCAGAAAGGTGAGCCGGGAAGTCCGTGGGCCATCGGGTCCGAGGATGGAGGTCACAAGGCGGTTCATCCCGAACTGGGCGGATTGGAAGCTTTCGACCGCTTCGTCGAGCAGGCTCAGTCGCTCGATATATCCGTTGCGATCGACGTTGCATTTCAGACTTCACCCGATCATCCTTACGTCAAGGAGCACCCCGAGTGGTTTCGGCACCGTCCCGACGGATCGATCCGTTACGCTGAAAATCCCCCAAAGAAATACCAGGACGTCTATCCGTTCGATTTCGAGAACGAGCACTGGCGCGAGCTCTGGCTCGAACTGCGAAGTGTGTTCGAGTTCTGGATCGAGCGGGGCGTGAAGGTCTTCCGGGTCGACAACCCGCATACGAAACCACTCCCGTTCTGGGAGTGGTGTATCCGCACACTTCGAGACCGGCACCCGGAGCTCATCTTTTTATCAGAGGCGTTTTCACGTCCAAAAATGATGTATACGCTGGCTGCGCTGGGTTTCAACAACTCGTATACATATTTCACCTGGCGCAACACAAAGCGCGAGTTAACCTCTTACGCCAACGAGGTATTCAGGACGGATGTCGCCGATTACTTTCGTCCGAACTTCTGGCCAAATACGCCAGACATTCTGCACGACTATCTCGTCTATGGCGGCCGTCCAGCTCACATCATTCGCCTCGTACTTGCCGCAACGATGTCGCCTGTCTATGGAATCTACGGACCTCCGTACGAACACGTTGACAACGAGCAGCATCCCGAGCGCGAGGAGTATGCAAACAACGAGAAGTATGAGATCCGCTCGTGGAACTGGAATGATCCCAACTCTCTGCAGCCGTTGATGAAACGCATCAATCGGATCCGGCGTGAACACCCGGCCCTGCAGCACCTTCGAAACATCAGCTTCCACCATATTGACAACGATGAACTCATCGCCTACAGCAAGACGTACGGAGACGATCGTGTGCTAGTAGTAGCGAACCTCGATCCTCATCATGAACAGACAGGATGGCTGCGCGTGTCCCCCTCCGATCTTGGCCTCATGGGCGACCGCTCTTTCCAGGTACATGACCTGCTTGGCGGCGAGCGCTATCTCTGGCACGGCGAGTCACATTTCATACGACTCAACCCGCACATCATGCCCGCCCACATTTTCCACGTGCGAAGCGAAGTATCCTCCGAACGCGACTTCCCTTACTACCTCTGAATCCTGAGCTTGTCATGCCCAAAGGCTTTCTGTCGGATCCTTTCTGGTACAAAGACGCCGTTATTTACGAGCTGCACGTCCGGTCGTTTTACGACTCTGATGATGATGGATATGGCGATTTCGAAGGATTGCGCTCGAAGCTGCCGTATCTCGAGAGTCTCGGAGTCAATACGCTGTGGTTGCTTCCTTTTCTAAAGAGCCCGCTCAAGGACGACGGCTACGACACGTCGGATTATTTCGGCATCCTACCCGTGCACGGTACGATGGAGGAATTTCGCGCCTTCCTCGACGAGAGCCATGAACGCGGGATGCGCGTGATCACGGAACTGGTGCTGAACCACACGTCGGATCAGCATCCCTGGTTTCAGGCAGCCTGCCGCGATCCCCACTCCAAATACCGCGATTTCTACGTCTGGTCTGAGGAAAAGCCGGCCGATGCTCACGAGGGCGTGGTTTTTCCGGGTAAACAAGAATCGGTCTGGA
>CBFGXY010000172.1:0-4578 GCA_965652945.1 uncultured bacterium | reverse complement strand
TTTACGTGGAGGACGGCCAGAAAGCGTAGACGGTGGCACAGGTACGTCGAGCCCTCGAAGACAACGGGGCGATGCAGTACACGATCATCGTTAACGCACCCGCCTCTGCTCCGGCACCGCTCCAGTATATCGCGCCGTTTGCAGGAGCAAGTATCGGAGAGTTCTTCCGTGACCGAGGCATGCACGCGCTCGTCATCTACGACGACCTCTCGAAGCAGGCCGTTGCCTACCGTGAGGTGTCTCTTCTGCTGCGCCGCCCGCCGGGACGTGAAGCGTATCCGGGCGACGTGTTCTACCTGCACAGCCGGCTCCTCGAGCGTGCGGCTAAGATCAACGCTTCCGATACGGTCGCTCAAGGAATGAACGACCTGCCGGAATCCCTCGCAGGGGAAGTGAAAGGTGGAGGATCGCTGACTGCACTGCCGGTGATCGAGACCCAGGCGGGCGACGTATCCGCCTACATCCCGACGAACGTAATTTCGATTACCGACGGTCAGATCTACCTCGAGGCCGACCTCTTCAATGCTGGGGTTCGTCCCGCGATCAACGTTGGTATTTCCGTGTCGCGTGTGGGTGGAAACGCCCAGATCAAAGCGATGAAAGGCGTTTCCGGCACGCTCCGCCTGGACCTTGCTCAGTACCGCGAGCTGGAGGCGTTCTCCAAGTTCGGCTCGGATCTGGACCCGGCAACCCAGCGCCAGCTGAACCGAGGCGAAAGACTCGTTGAGATCCTGAAGCAGGGCGAGTTCAATCCGCTGCCGGTCGAACAGCAGGTAGCCATCATTTACATTGCTACCAAGGGCCTCCTCGACGAGGTGCCCACCGAGGACATCCGCAAGTTCGAGGGCGAATTCCTTGAGCGGCTGGAGCTGCGCCACGACGACGTGCTGCAGTCGGTCGTTGACACCGGCGCACTTTCGGATGAGGCGAAGGAGACCTTCGAGTCCGTCGCTAAGGAGCTGGCCCTTGCCTACAAGTAATGCCCCGAGAGCTCTATCGGTCGCTATCCTGACGTATCCTTACGCTTGACAAACCATGGGAAGTCTTCGCGACATTCGCAGCCGGATCAATTCGGTAAAGAATACGCAGCAAGTTACTCGCGCCATGAAAATGGTGGCTGCGGCGAAGCTGCGCCGAGCCCAGGAGGCAATCTTTCAAACGCGACCCTATGCCTATACCATGCATGGGATGATCGCGCGTCTGCGCACGCAGGCTGATCCGACGGCGCACCCGCTCTTCGATACGCGCGAGGAAGGTGGACCGGTGCTGCTGATCATCGTTACGGCCGATCGTGGACTGGCAGGGGCGTTCAACGCGAACGTCATCAAAGAGGCGGAACAGACCATCGAGAGCCGGTATTCGGAGCATCGCGAGGATGGTCGCCTGTTTCTGCTGTGTATCGGCCGCCGTGGATACGAGCACTTCGCGAAGCGCGGTTACCACATGATCGGAAACTTCCAGGGTGTCTTTGACAACCTGACCTTTTCGGTTGCCAAGGATGCCACGGGAATCGCCACCAAGGGCTTCCTGGATGGACGGTGGGATGAGGTGCACATCGTGTACAATGAGTTCAAGAACACGATCTCTCAGAACAGGATCGTTGAGCCGATCCTCCCGATTCGGAAGGAGGCGTTCCTCACACCTGTAATGGCCGAGCAGACGATCCAGCCGGATGATTCCAGCCAATCCGAGGTCGAGTATATTTTCGAGCCCGATGCCGAATCGATCCTGAAGGCGCTCATTCCACGCTATCTGAACTATCAGGTATGGCGTGCACTTCTGGAGAGCAACGCAGCCGAACAGGGAGCACGCATGGTAGCAATGGATAATGCCACGTCCAACGCGGATGATCTGATTCGCGATCTGACGCTCCAGTACAACCGAGCAAGACAATCCGCCATTACGACGGAGATCATCGAGATCACCAGTGGTGCGAACGCGCTCGAAGCCTCATAGAAAAACGATTATCCCGACGAATCATCTCCAGGTGGGATTTCGTTGGCATTGCAGGTAGGCGCCCGTACCGGTTATATTAGGCGCCATTATTTTTGGATCTCCAATGGAGAGGTGGCCGAGAGGCTGAAGGCGCTCCCCTGCTAAGGGAGTATACGGTGACCCCGTATCGAGGGTTCGAATCCCTCCCTCTCCGCAGGCCGTGTCACGCTAAACTGTGGCACGGCTTTTTTATTGGGAAGGAAGTCGAGAGAGGATCTTGGACGCCTTTCCTGGTACCAATCGTCCGTCCACGTCGTTGGGTTATCTTGTAGAGCTGTGGATAATCGGGTACAAATATGCGTCTCTCGTTTCCTATGCACCAAATAGGGGCGCAGGGCCGGCCCGAACGTTCGAGGCGTCAGGTACGGCCCGACGAATGGACGATCATTAGTTTATTGTCACCAGAAAGACTGCGTATCAAACCAATCTGGCCCGACGTTCATGAACGATCTGCTTGAACTGATCCGGACGCTTCCAGTCGTTCCTCGCATTCTTGCGGTGGTAGCCCTTGCACTTACGGCCCATCTGCTCGTGCTCGGAATCCGCAAGTTCAGCACCTGGCTGATCGCCCCGCGCGGCACCCCTGTCGTATCCGTCATGCGGCGCTATCCCAAGGCCGTCACCATCACGACGATCGTCGTCAGTGCGCTCACCTTCATCATCTACTTTTCGGCCGTTGGGATTATCCTTACCGAACTCGGCGTTTCCCTCACCGCCTATCTTGCAAGCGCCTCCGTGATCGGTCTCGCCGTAGCCTTCGGGCTTCAGGGACTGGTTCAAGACGTCGTTATCGGTCTGACTGTCATTTTCTCCGACGTGCTCGATGTTGGTGATATGGTTGACCTGGGTGGTCAGACAGGACGAGTCGAACGTGTTGGATTGCGCTTTACCACGCTCCGGAACCTGCACGATCAGCGCGTCTTCGTACCTAACCGAAGCATCAACCAGATCAATCGATACTATGGCGGCCACGTGCGGGCTTACGTGGATCTTCAGATCCCCGATGGTACCAGCGATGAGGAGTTTCAGGCCATTGTCGCACCCATTGCTTCCGGCATGGCAGATCAGCATTCCGCGATCATCATGGGACCTGTGGAAATTATCGGTCCGGTAGAGGTGGATCTGGGTGGTTGGCGCTATCTTCGCATCCTCTTTCGTCTGTGGCCTGGACAGGGTGCCCTCATCGAGCAGGGTTTCCGACAGCGTACCGTAGCGACCCTGAAAAAACGATTTCCCGAGTACGAGAACTGGATGGTATCGGTTACCTATCGTGTGCGCAGAGATCGTTCACGCGGCCGGTGACGAGGCACTCTTCGTCGTAAGCCGATCATTTCCGTCGGCAGCTCACGGATTATTTTAATTGATAGCGCGATGGGAAGTCCGCGATTCAGGTCGAGGTTTCTTACGACGAACACCGCCGGAACTCCGGGAGGATCGTCGTCAGGAAACCTCGTCACGATTTTTGTAGATGGGCAGGCCAGTTACGACGAGGTTTTGGCCGACATACGTCGAGCCCGGGAGCGTGTCTGGCTCGAGATTTATATTCTCGAAAGGGACGAGGCGGGCAGAGAATTCGTCGGCGAGCTGACCGCAGCCGCCCGCCGGGGATGCGATGTGCGGCTTCTTTTCGACCGCTTCGGATCGCCCCGAATCGGCGTCGAGCAGACGCGGCCACTGGTCGAAGCCGGGGCGATGGTCGCCGTATACAACCCACTCGTTCGACGCCATTACGGCAGAAAGATCTCCTCCTTTCTGCACCGCGATCACCGCAAGATTCTCGTGGCCGACGACGTAGGCTACACCGGAGGACGCAACATCGGATTAGAATATGGCACCCGCGAAGATCCGGGGACGTTCTTTGATCTGACGGTCCGCATCCAGGGGCCGGCTATTCGAGACCTGGCCTCGGTATTTTCCGATGCTTTTCGGGATGCGACCGGCCAGGACACCCCGCTTCCGCAAGCGCCGCCGTCACATGCATCCGGTATTCCTGTGGATGTCCTCGAACTTGACCAGAAAAAGTCCCACCACGATCTGGACCTCGCTCTTCGGTCGGCCATCCGCGCCTCCCGATCTTCGATCCTGTTGATGACCCCGTATTTTGTGCCGCCCAAGTGGTTTCTTCGCGAAGTCTACGATGCGGCCGCTCGCGGAGTGGATGTAAAGCTGCTCACTGCCGGTCGCTCCGACGTACCGTTCATCCGCGTGGCCGGACGTCATCTTTATGGGCGACTGTTGAAGCGCGGCATTCGAGTCTTCGAGATGCAGCATCCGATTCTCCATGCCAAGAGCATCACGATAGATGGCGCCTACAGCATTGTCGGATCCTACAATATCGACAGCTACGGCGGCGCCTTCAATCTCGAGGTCGGTGTGGGCCTGCACGACGAGGGTGCATCTGCCGTCCTGACCCGGATCTTCCACGAGGCACTGGCCGACAGCTCCGAAGTGACCCTCGGCGAATGGCTCGACCGCGGCCCCGTGCAACGCTTTACACAGTGGGCGGCCTACAAGATTGCGCGGGTGCCGTGATCCTATGACTTCGCGTAGTGATCCTATGACTTCGCGTAGTGATCCTATGAC
>CBFGXY010000171.1:0-4595 GCA_965652945.1 uncultured bacterium | reverse complement strand
CCCTTACTTGCTTGAACTACGGCCGGTGCACGCTCTCTGCGGGCATCGCCGGCGGCGCGGGCCGGGCGATGGACCAGAGCATCAAGTGGGTCCAGACACGGCATCAGTTCGGCAGGCCGCTCGCCGACTTTGAGCTCGTGCAGCAGCGTATCGCACGAATGGCTGCTTATTCCTTCGGAATGGATGCCGTACTCTACATGATGACAGGCATGCTCGACCGAGGAGACAAGGACATTATGGTCGAGACGGCCATCACGAAAGTCTTTTGCTCCGACTATGGATGGCGCGTTATCGACGATGCCATGCAGATCATGGGTGGGGAAGGCTATGTGACCGAGAACGAATTCGAGCGCATCTGGCGAGACTTCCGCATCCACCGGATCGTTGAGGGCTCGAACGAAGTCATGCAATCGTTCATATTTGCCTATGGAGGCAAACAGCTCGCCGAACAAATGCTGAGCATTCAGGATGCCCTGTTGTGGGACTCCGAGGAATCGGCTCAGGATAACCTGCGACGGGTTGTGTCAAGCATATCGAATCTCCGAATCCTGAGTCGGGCAATCCCGCTCGGAGCGGAACTGTTTCTGGGTTTCAAGCCGCCGGTGCCCAGCATTTCCAACGTACACCAGCGCCTTCATGAGCATGCGGCCCGATTGGCTAAAATGGTTCAACGCCATGCGCATTACTTCAAATTGAACAGTAAGTGGCACCGAGAGAAGATTGTCTCACGGCAGGTGGCACAGGCTCGAGTAGCAGATAACGCGGTGATACTTTTCGCTCTTTCGGCTTCGTTGTCGAAGATGGACCTGCTTTTTGGTGGAAAGGAGCGAGGCGCAGCCTTCGACCGCGACTGGGCGGCCTTCGATCATCTGTTCGATCTGCTGGAGATGGAGTTCTTCCAGAACATCGGCGAGATGCGCCGCAATGCCGATGAGTCTATGCGCCGAGCGGCGCACTACGCACGGCTGCATAACGATACACTACCGAATGACCGGTTTTACATCCACGAATCTGCACCTGAGGCCAAAGGCACCGGGCGCCGAATCCAGAAGCAGTCAATACGCCAGTTTCCGGGAGACGCGTTCGATGCGGGAGGAGACGGAGCGGCGGCCTCTCCAGAAGCCGTCGGTGCATCGAGCGGAGCAAAAAAATCACCCCCGAAAAAGAAGAAGTGAGCGTCGGCCTCGATGCTCCTCTTGAATGACAAAGCGCGGCATCCCGTGAGAGGAAGCCGCGCTTTTTTGTCGAGCCAGGTGTACAGAGAATAATCAGTCCTTCAGCTCACTGAAGAAAAGGTGGAGAGCGGCGAGCTCCGTATCGGTCATGGCTGCCGTGGCCGTCCATGGCATGTACATGGGATCCATCTCGTGCCCAGTTGGAGTGACTCCTGTGCGAAGGGTCTCTACAAACTGACTTACAGGCCAGCTTCCGGCCAGGGCCAGGTCCGGTGCCGCCGGTGATCCCGGCGATGGAGGTGCGGCGTTTCCTCTATAATCGCCTCCGTGACAGTGCGAGCAGACGACGCTTGCAAGATACTCGCCATATGCATGTGTCACGGCTACCTCAGGAGAGGGCTCAGAGCGCGCCCGTACCGTGCGGACTTCAAAGCCAGGGTCTATAGGTCCGGCAGCAAGCAGGCGCCCGAGCGGCCGGATTTCCGTCGGTGGCAAATCCGACGAGACTGGTTCTACCGACTTCAAATAAGCGATAATCGAGGCGACGTCCCCATCCGACATATTGTTGAAGACGCTCGAGGGCATCACGAGCAAGCCGCGTCCGTCTCGGCTGATTCCATTACGAATGGCCGCATCGAGTTCCTGATGTGTATAGTCAGCTGTCGGTCCGGCAGGTGTCAGGTTGGACGCCGTTACACGAAAAGGGGGCTCATCAACCATTACCATGCCACTGAAGTCTGAACCATGACAATCAGCGCAACCATAGATTCGTGCCAAATGCGCCCCTCTCGCAATGGCCGCCGAATCTTCAGTTACGGTCAGTGTTGGGAGTTCCGCCGCATAAATACGATCGAAGTTCGACGAGCCGATGAGGTAAACGATTCCAACGAGTAACAGGAGTGCAACGACTACAGAGGCGAGTGCAATACCCGCCCACCTGAAAAACTTTTTCATGGATCAGTTGTGAATCTGGGTGAAAACAATTTCTTATCGCGCACACTCACAAAATCCTTCTGTACATCTCTCTCGTGCGCAGCTGATGAAGATCGGCTCAACCTATTGGCACACAATGCAATTTTGGATTCATCATGTGTGCACTTAAAGCTCATTATCACCTTAGCCGGCGGCCATCTCGATGAAACGGGCTGGTGCGGCTCATCCCATTGGAGGGCGAAAATGAGAATGCATGTCGAGGTGTGAGATATGGCACATTCTGAACGGTCCTTAGATGCGGTAGTGGTGGGGGCGGGGCCGAATGGTCTCTCCGCCGCGATCCGCCTCGCAATTGAGGGATTAAGCGTCATCGTACTCGAGGGTAATGCCGAGCCGGGTGGAGGAGCCCGGACCGGAGAACTGATGGAGCCGGGGTTTTTGCATGACCTGGGATCGGCTGTGCATCCGCTGGGGATCGGATCTCCGTTCTTCGAGGCGTTGCAGCTCGAAAGATTCGGCTTGAGCTGGATCGAGCCGGAGATCCAGGTTGCTCATCCTTTCGACAATGGACAGTCGGTTGTGATGTTCAGTAATCTGGAGGAAACGGCGATGCGACTTCCACATGGCGGTCGAGACTACCGAGAATGGATGGAACCTCTAATCGAAGCATGGCCTATTTTAAGGAGTTCACTTCTGGGTCCCGTTTTCCCGATTCCAAAACATCCGGTCGGAATTGCGAAGTTCGGTTTACAAGCCGCTCTACCCGCCCGGGTGTTGTCACACTTGCAATTGAGGTCTGCGGAATCACGGGCACTTTTCGCGGGAGTCACCGCCCATTCTGGTCTGCCTTTTCACGCCCCCTTGTCATCGGCGGTCGGACTTGTCCTTGGGATACTCGGTCACGTCGTGGGATGGCCCGTTCCCGAAGGAGGCGCCCGCTCTATTACTTCGGCATTGGTCAGGCAGTTGGAAGCGCTCGGTGGTGTGTTGCAGACAGACACCCTCGTGGAAACTCTCGACGATCTTCCGCAATCGCGGGTAGTCCTGTTCGATGTAACTCCACGCCAGTTTCTGAATATTTCAGGCTCGCGGGTGTCAGGACGGTACCGGCGGACACTTGAATCGTATAGATATGGCCCAGCCTCGTTCAAAGTCGATTACGCACTCGATGGGCCTATCCCGTGGGCGTCACCCGACGTCTCGAGAGCGGCTACGGTACACCTGGGAGGCACGATTGCCGAAATAGCCCATTCGGAAGCAGAGGTTGCCGCAGGCCGTATCCCCGAGCGGCCCTATGTACTGCTCACGCAGCCATCGATATGCGACTCGACCCGCGCCCCCAGAGGAAAGCATGTCGTCTGGGCATATTGCCACGTCCCTGCGGGATCCGACACGGACATGAGCCAGCGTATCAGTTCTCAGATCGAACGATTCGCTCCGGGATTCAGAGATCTCATCATTTCAGAGCAATCGACCTTCCCATCCGGATTGGAGGCGCAAAACCCGAACCTCGTTGATGGTGATATCATGGGCGGAAGCGGAGACATTCGGCAAATGATCGCACGGCCTCTTTTCAGCTCCGCACCCTACCGAACGCCCCTGCGCGGTGTCTATCTTTGTTCGGCTTCAACACCACCCGGACCCGGTGTTCACGGAATGTGCGGGTATCACGCCGCTGAGCTGGCGATTCGCGATCACTTCAGCTGATCCGCTCAAAACCGCAGTAGTTCTGCAGGGCCTGAGGGATGTCGATCGATCCGTCTTCGTTCTGATTATTTTCGAGCAGAGCCGCCACCACTCTTGGCAGGGCAAGACCGCTTCCGTTGAGCGTGTGGACGTGGACCGGTCGTTTTGCATCCTGCGCACGATAACGGATTGCGGCCCGTCGAGCCTGAAAGCCCTCAAAATTGGAAATCGATGAGACCTCCAGCCACCGCTCCTGTGCTGCACTCCAGACTTCGAGGTCATACTTTTTCGATTGCGTGAACCCCATGTCGCCCGTACACATCAACAGTCGGCGGTAGGGAAGCTGCAACCGTCGGAGCGCCTCTTCAGCGTCCTCTCGAAGCTGTTCTAGCGCTTCGTAACTCGATCCAGGAGTAACAAACTGCACAAGCTCGACCTTATCAAACTGGTGCAGGCGGTTCAGGCCTCGTACATCCTTTCCGTAGGATCCCGCCTCGCGCCGAAAGCAGGGAGTGTATCCGCAATAGCGGATCGGAAGCGAGGACTCTTCGAGGATCTCGTTCCTCAAATAGTTCGTGACGGGTACCTCGGCGGTTGGGATGAGATAAAATCCATCCCTTGACACTTCATACATGAGGTCTTCCTTGTCGGGGAGCTGACCCGTGCCCCGGGCGCTGTCCTCGTTAACGAGCAAGGGAGCCTGCATTTCCTGGTAGCCACGCTCGACGGCGAGATCCAGAAAAAAGTTGACGAGGGCTCGTTGCAGCCGGGCGCCTTTGCCTATATAAAAAGGAAATCCTG
>CBFGXY010000170.1:0-4617 GCA_965652945.1 uncultured bacterium | reverse complement strand
CGGGTCTCGATGAGTGGATCGAAGCCGAGCGCGAGCGGTGGGGAATTCCGGGCCTGGCGGTCGCAGTGGTGAAAGACGATGCCGTTGTATACGAGCGGGGTTTTGGGGTTCGCAAGCTGGGCGAGCCCGAGCGGATCGATGTAAATACGCTGTTTGGAATCGCCTCGGTATCGAAGGCTTTCACCGCGGCCTCGATCGGCCTGCTGGTAGATGACGGACTCCTCCATTGGGACGATCCAGTGGTCAAACATCTGCCCGATTTCAAGCTGTACGATCCGTACGTCACCGCGCATACCACGATCCGAGATTTGCTGTCGCACCGCGTAGGTGTTGGCCGAATGACGGGCAACCGGCTTCGCTGGCTTCCGAGTCGCGATCGATCCGAACTCATCCATCGGATGCGATATCACGAGCCGGAGCAGCCTTTTCGTGATCGCTACGTGTACTCGAATGTGATGTACATGGTGGCGGGTGAGGTGGTAAGTGCCGTCAGCGGGATGAGCTGGGAAGACTTCATCAAGTCACGCATTTTCGCGCCGCTCGGGATGGAACGAAGCAACACCAGCATCACCGAGATTCGTGACGGAGAGAATGCCGCCTGGCCTCATCAGGAGATTGAAGGCGAGGTCGTGACGATTCCGCGGCGAAATTTTGATGCCGTCGGGCCCGCCGCGTCGATCAATTCAAGCGTGAGGGAGCTTCAGACCTGGATGCGAATGCAATTGGGCGAGCCGGGAGTAATCGACGGCCGACGCTTCCTCAGCGAGGACGTCGTCCGCGAAATGCACCGCGCCCAGGTGAGTCTTCGGGATGCTGGATTGAGCGGAGGTGTCACATCGTATGCCATGGGCTGGCGTGCATCGGTGTACGAAGGACGGCGGATGTCGACGCACAGTGGTGCAACCGATGGAATGAATACGAACATGGTGCTTGTCCCGGAGGAGAACCTGGGCATCATCGTCGTCACGAACACCTTCAACAACTTGATGACCGCAATCGCGAACCGGATCGTTGACGAAGTGCTCGGTATGCCTGACAGGGGATGGGGCGATGTCATGTGGCGGAGCTATCAGGCACGTTATGCCGCCGCACAGGCGCAGCGCGACAGCATCCACGAAGCACGAGTAGAAGGGACGTCACCGTCTCTTCCGCTCGAGGCGTACACCGGCACTTACGAAGACAACCTCTATGCCGACGCTGAAGTCAGATTGGAGAAGGGAGGTCTCGTGCTGCAATTCTGGAACGATCCCGACATGATCGCCGACCTCGAACACTGGCACTACGATACGTTTCGTGCCGTCTGGCGCAACCGTTCGATGCGGGAGGAATTCGTCTACTTCACGCGAGATCGAGACGGTGCGGTCGATAAGCTGAACATCGAGTGGGTGCTTCGACCGACGTTGCTGCAGGTAGGAGCGTATCCTTCATCGTATACGAGAGAAGCGACGCTGGTCAGAATCCCTTGATGCGATCGTGATCGGCTTCCGGCGCGAAATAGGATCGATTTGAGAGAATGGTTCAGAGATGGAGCACAGTACTGCCCCCGCCGATTCGCGGCGCGAATTTGATCTCGACACTTCCTCTACTTCACCGTATCTTTGGCCGCCCGTAAGACGATTCCAATAGCAAGTACACATGAGATCGATCGAGGACCTTCTGCGTGGTAACCGGTTGTGGGTGGAAGAAGGCAAGGCCCGTGATCCTCATTTCTTTGACCGGCTCGCAGCCGCCCAGCGGCCCAGTCATTTGTGGATTGGCTGCTCCGACAGCAGGGTGCCGGCCAACGAGATCGTGAACCAGCCGCCGGGCGAAATTTTCGTCCATCGCAACGTGGCAAACATAGTGGCCCATGCGGATCTCAACTGCCTGTCGGTTATCCAGTACGCTCTCGAGGCCCTCGGTATCGAGCATATCATCGTCTGCGGTCATTATGGATGTGGAGGCGTTAAAGCCGTTATCGACAATGAATCCTACGGCCTGATCGACAACTGGCTGAGGCACGTCCACGATGTCCGGCGCATGCACTTCGAGAAACTTGAAAATCTCGATCGCGAGGCCCGATTTGATCGTCTGTGCGAACTCAATGTGATCGAACAGGTCCGAAACGTGGCATCAACGAGCGTCGTGCAGCGGGCCTGGCGTGAAGGACGAAAAGTGTTCGTGCACGGCTGGATCTACAGTCTGAAAGATGGACTATTGAAAGACCTGGGTCTCACGGTGGGGAACAGGGACAGTGTGGATTCTGAATATGAGCGGGCGTTTTCGTAGGCGGGCACCGATCAATCAGGGAGCGGTTGTAGTGCGATTCGGCCACCGGCCGACTGTGTTCCCCCTCTTCCCCGAGCAACATGTCTGACGTTCATATCTCCACCTTCTACAAATTCGTAGATCTCCCCGATCATGCCGATCTGCGACGAAGATTAATATCGGTATGTAAATCATCCGGTATTCGGGGGACGATTCTTCTGGCAGAGGAAGGAATCAATGCGACCATTGCGGGCAGTGAATCTGGTTTAGAGGCCGTGCTCGGCTGGCTTCGAGCGGACCCTCGCCTCGCCGATCTCAAAACGCGCGACTCCGTCGCCGATCGCATGCCGTTTCAAAGATTGAAGGTGCGGCTCAAGAAGGAGATTGTGACAATGGGCGTGCCTGCGGTTGATGCGAGATTGGACAACGGTACGTACGTCTCACCAGGTGATTGGAACCACCTGATCGAGGATCCCGAGGTGGTGGTGGTCGACACCCGCAACGCATATGAAATTGGAATCGGCACATTCGAGCGAGCCGTGGATCCCGGTACGCGATCCTTCCGCGATTTTCCGTCGTTTGTCGATGAGCAGCTCGATCCGACAGAGCACCGACGTGTCGCAATGTTCTGCACCGGAGGCATCAGATGCGAGAAAGCGACGGCCTACCTTCGTATGAAAGGATTTGAGGAGGTGTATCACCTCGAAGGGGGAATTCTAAGATATCTTGAGGAGATCCCCGAGGAACGCAGCCGGTGGAAGGGTGATTGCTTCGTATTCGATGAACGTATCGCTGTAAATCACGATCTCGAAGCAGAACCGTATCGCCTCTGCAAAGGGTGCGAGCAACCCGTGCGAGAAAGCGGGCAGTGCTCATGCACTGAATGAAAAGAGCCCGTCCTCTTTAAGAGAAGACGGGCCCTCGTACGTCGATGCCTGCGGGCTTCAGATGTCCGCGTCTCGCTCTTCTACGTCAGCCTGTACGTAGAACTCACGGTCGCCGCCGGACATACGCGAAGCAAGGGCGTCGCGGGTCTGACGGAATTCGGCGAGTAGTTCCTGGGGAATGGGATCTGCTGCAGGAAGCTGTTCTTTGTATGGATCAACTTGCTGGCCGTTCTTCCAGAACCGGTAGCAGAGGTGTGGACCCGTCGCGAGGCCGGTTTGACCCACGTAGCCGATCACATCGCCTTGCTTGACACGCGTACCACGGCTTATACCTTTGGCATGGCGTGACATGTGGAGGTACTGGGTCGTATATGTGCTGTTGTGCCGAATCTTGACGTAATTGCCATTGCCGCCCGTGTAGCTGGCCTCCGTCACGACGCCATCACCTACGGCATAGATCGGCGTGCCGGTCGGCGCCGCATAGTCCGTTCCGAGGTGCGGCTGATACCGCTTGCGAATGGGATGAAAACGACGCTGCGTGTACCGCGATGAGATCCGTGTGTACTTCAGAGGTGCACGCAGGAACGCCTTCCTCAGACTGTTTCCCTCCTCGTCATAATAGTCGCCCATCACGTCGCCTTCCTTCTCGTAGTAATAGGCGTTGTAATCGGCGCCGAAGTGGTTAAAGTTCGCAGCCAGAATCTTACCCGTTCCGATCGGTTCGCCGTCGATCTGGCGCTCCTCGTAGAGCACCTCGAACTTATCATTCTTCTGGATACGGTAAAAGTCGATCGACCAGGCATAGACTTCAGCCAGACGAACGGCCAGATCCGGGCTCGCTCCGCCGTCGATAAGGGATTGGTACAGCGAATTCGTGATGACACCGTTCACGGTGCGCTCAACGATCGTCACCTCGCGCTCGCCCGCCTCGACGCGCGGCTCATCCGTCAGGTCGAATACCACATAATTGATCGGATCCTGACGATACACAAGGTACTGCAGATCATCATTGCTGCTGTATGCTCGAAAGTCCTGTCCGGCACGTAAGCGGCGTGCATCGAAGACATCACCCGAGGCATCAACGAGCTCCAGAACGCGTTCGTAAGGCACTCCGAACTCTGCCAGGATACCGGCGAATGTTTCATTCCGGCGCACTTCCCGGTCCAACACCTGATACCGGTCTTTCTCGATCCCGTACTCATCGTAGGTTACGACGGGTTTGGTTTCGCTGACCGGCAGTATTGCCGTTTGCTGCACCGGCTGATCAGGCTTGATGAACCGCGTGTAAACGCCGGCGGCGAGAATTAAAAGGAGAACGGGTAGAGCGAGACGGAGGCGGTTCGCGCGTAAAGGCATGAGGGCGCTTAACTTGGAGGAGAGAACTCAGGTACTACCTTATGTATCGGTTGCGCGCGAAGATAGTAAACTTGATTTCAATAGTAAAACATTATTTAGCGCTTTGGCTCATCATTCGACTGCTAAA
>CBFGXY010000169.1:0-4629 GCA_965652945.1 uncultured bacterium | reverse complement strand
GCAGATCGTATCCAACTTCTGGTTCTTTGTCGTTGCGGCCGGCACGCTCTCGATGGCCGTCCTGTATCTCGCACCCAGATTCTGATTGTCGAGGAGGAAATCGCCGGTGAATGCATCCACTATTCCTATCGTGATCGATCTGTTGACGCATCCTGAGACGGAACATCAACAATGACAGCCACTCCATCGCCACCAAGAGATCAACAGAACCGCCCGTCGAATGCCGTGCAGTGGTTCGTCCTGGTGGGAGGGGGCGTGGCCTGGTTTGGCCGCTTTCTGATCGTCTGGGCGATTGCAGAATTTGGCTGCGTAGCCGGTTCGATCGAGATCACAGGAATCGATAGTCCCATCCTGATACTTTCGCTAGTATCAATACCTTTTCTGGTGATGGGAATTGCCGCGGTCGTTCTTGGATGGACCCGGCTCAGATCGCTGCCACATCCGGATACGGAAGATCCTCAGGCCTCGTCGTCCGCACGATTCATGCTGAGGACGGGCGTCTGGACGAGCGCGCTCTTTGTCTTCATCATGCTGGTTGAAGCTGTTCCGATCTTCTTTTTCGTGGCAGAGTGTTGAAGCTCTCGCGGTCTGGCGTCAACGATCAGGCAATCAATTCAGCCAATGTATAAATGATCAGGAGGATGAAGGGGATGGTTCGGAAGCCAATGCGCGTCATGGGAGGAACCAGAAGGTGCCGTATTCTGCTGGTGCTACTTTGGATGAGCCTGTCAGCCGCCTCCGAGACGATCGCTCAAAGTCACGATGGCCACTCACTGACATCATGGAGCGGCAATCCCCGCGTTTGGACAGGACTTGCTGTTGGACTTCTGATTTACGCTACCGGCATTGTACGCCTCTGGATGCAGAGCGGCGTTGGGAAGGGGATTTCGCGAGGTCAGGCCGCAGCTTTTCTCTCGGGATGGCTCGTGCTGGTAATCGCGCTTCTGTCTCCGCTTGATACGATAAGCAGCATGCTTTTTTCTGTGCACATGGTCCAGCACCTGCTACTGATTCTGGTTGCCGCACCGCTCGTAGTACTTGGTGCACCGCTCTTCTCCGCTCTCTGGGCGATACCGAGAAGCGCTCGAAAGGTCGTGGGCGATCGTCTCGGAAGGGATTCCGCATGGCGCGCGTCATGGGACGTAGTCAGTCAGCCACTTCTCGTCTGGTCGACATTCTTCGCTACGCTCTGGCTATGGCACATCCCCGGACTCTATGAAGCGGCCCTTCGAAGTCAGTTGATCCACGATATTCAACACCTCGGATTCATGACCGCGGCCTGTATGACGTGGTGGATCCTCCTCAATCCGATGGGGCGGTTGAAGCTCAATCGCGGCAGCGGTGTATTGTATCTCTTCACGACTTCACTTCATGCCGCAGCACTGGGTGTGCTTCTCACCTTCTCGCCGGTTGCCTGGTACGATTATTACCGCACATCAACGGCTGCCCTGGGACTTTCATGGATTGAGGATCAGCAGCTGGGAGGCATCATAATGTGGATGCCTGCCGGGTTCGTTTACATCGTGCTTGCCGGTTGGATCTTTACGCTCTGGATGCGTGATGCTGAAAGAGCTGATCGGCGAATCGAGAGATTCGCGAGACTACACCTCGAAAGAGATCAGGTCATCGAACAGGGTGGGATCCAGCATCCGTCCGGCGATTGACGGCAGGCTGATCTGATCGCCCGTACCCCTAAACGTAATAGTATCGTCCGTGGGGATAGCAAGCGGCTGTTTGAGCGTGTGAAGCACGTAAACGGAATTCGAAATCAATTGAGAGAGGGCTGATTACGTGCTTACGCGACTTTCAGAAAATATTGGCAAGGGCCTGGTAGCGGGACTGGCGGGCACCGCGTTGATGACTATATCAAGCACACTCGAAATGAAAGGCCGGGGCCGACCCGCGAGCATGACGCCGGCCGCAGCCGTCGAGAAGGTCTTTGACATCGAGGCAGACAACGATGCCGCCAGGGAACGACTGTCGGATCTGGCACACTGGGCGTACGGTACGTCGTGGGGTGTGGCGCGCGGGGTGCTCGATACGGTCGGGATTCGAGGAACGACGGCGTCGGCCATTCACTTTGCTCTCGTCTGGGGCGCTGCACTCGTGATGCTGCCCGCACTAAAGGTCGCTCCTCCGGTGAATGAATGGGGAGGAGAAGAGATCGCATACGATGCGTTGCATCATGCGGTCTATGCCTTCGGAACAGGAGCGGTCTACGACGCCTTTTAAGTGCTCTAACTACGTCGTTCCAGCGAAATCTGCCTTAACCAACGCCGCGGACGGCCTTTCAGGCCTCATACGGCCGCGTCTTGATGCGCCTTCTCGGCAGCCTTCAGGAACGAATCGACCCACCAGAAGATGTCCTCTTCCACGATGTTCTGGCGCATCAGCTTCATACGACGCCTTCGTTCGTCGGAGTCCATATTGAATGCCTGCACGATAGTCTCAGCGGTGCCCTCCACATCGTACGGATTCACACTGAGAGCGCCCGTGCTCATCTGAGGCCATGCCCCCGCGAATTCGCTCAGGATCAGGCACCCATCCTCGTCCAGATTAACCGCGCAGTATTCCTTTGCGACGAGATTCATACCGTCCTTGAGCGGCGTTACGAGCATCGTATCGGCCGTACGGTAGAGCGCAATGAGCTCCTCCTGGGGAAGTCCACGGAATAGATACTGAACGGGAGCCCAGCCAGGAGTGCCAAACTCACCGTTGATTTCTCCCACAAGTTGATCGACATCATGTTTCAGCTGCGCGTATTCAGGGATGTCGTCTCGGCTCGGAACCACTTGTTGTACCAGTGTGATGCGCTCGTGCAGCTCAGGATAGTTCCGCAACGCATGCCGATATGCCTCCAGACGATGCGGAATGCCCTTGGTGTAATCCAGCCTGTCGACGCCCAGAATCACGTGCCGACCTTCAAAGCGGTCGGCCAGAATGCGCCGTTCTTTTTGCACCTTCTCCGAGCGAGCCAGCTCTTCGAAATAATCTACATCGATGCTGATAGGGAAGGCGCCGACCTGCCCCGTATGATCATCAAGCTTGATCGTACGAACCCGACCTTCCCCTGTTATTTCCGCTCTCGGGACGAAATGCCGGACACATTGCAGGTAGTTCTCCAGGTCCCGGGGTGTTTGGAATCCAACCGCGTCGTAGAGCAGGAGACTCAAGAGTATATCTCTGCGCCATGGTAGCTTGGCGAATATGTCGACCGGTGGAAACGGCGTGTGCAGAAAGAACTCGATCTGACCTTTGATGCCGATACGTTGCATTTCCTGCGCTACCAACATGAGGTGGTAATCGTGCACCCAGACGACGTCATCCTCCGTCGTGTGCTCGCTTACCGCTTCGGCGAACTTCGTGTTGACGTCACGATATGCCCTCCAATATTCCGGGTCAAAATTCGCCCGCGACTGGAGATCGTGAAAGAGAGGCCAGAGGACTTCATTGGAGAATCCGAGATAGTACAGCTCATATTCTTCGGGCGTCAGCACGACGGACGCCACTTCATATCCCGTCCTCTTCGAAAGCTTTGAAAAGGCCTCATCCAGTTCGGCTTCCTCCGCCTCCTCCGCATCAGCCCATCCAATCCACAGACCACCTCGTCGTTTGAGAACCGGCGTCATGGCCGTCACGAGCCCTCCCGACGACGGCTCCACGTGCCAGCGGCCGTCCTCTTCCTGGTTCATGATTACGGGAAGGCGGTTTGATACGATGATGAGTTTCATAAGGCTGCCTCTTCCTCGTGGAATGGCAAAATAAAGGACTGATAAAAGGGATGTGAAGATGAACCATTTCCGTCGCCCCGTCGGCGCCGTTACGGTAACAGTGTCTAACTGCCTTAACGCGAAATCGTTACGTAACAGTTTGATGACGACATGGCGTAGGATATCACGCCGGATCGGTGATAGTCGACGAACCAGAATCGAACCAGAGTAAATGCCGATCGTTTATACGTGCTGATTCATCCACACTCTCTAACCCTCATGTCCGATTCGCGCTTCAGAAAGGAGGTCGACCGCCGTCGAACCTTCGGTATCATCAGTCACCCGGACGCGGGAAAAACCACGATTACGGAGCAGCTGTTGCTGCTTGGCGGTGCGATACGGATGGCCGGCGATGTGCGGGCTCGCAAGACATCCCGTTATGCGGCATCGGACTGGATGTCAATAGAGAAAGAGCGCGGAATCTCCGTGACCTCGTCGGTGATGAAGTTTTCCTATCAGGATCACGAACTGAACCTGTTGGACACGCCCGGTCACCAGGATTTTTCCGAGGATACGTACCGTGTTCTGACGGCTGTCGATTCGGCTCTCATGGTAATCGACAGCGGGCGAGGAGTCGAAACACAGACGAAGAAGTTGATGGAGGTGTGTCGGCTCCGGAGTACGCCGATTCTAACATTCATCAACAAGTTGGACCGGGTCGGACTCGAGCCGCTCGATCTCCTGTCAGACATCGAGTCGAACCTAGACATCGAGGCGGCGGCCGTGACATGGCCCATCGACAGCGGGCGAGGAGTCGAGACGCAGACGAAGAAATTGATGGAGGTGTGTCGGCTCCGGAACACACCGATTCTAACATTCATCAACAAGTTGGACCGGGTCGGACTCGAGCCGCTCGATC
>CBFGXY010000168.1:0-4711 GCA_965652945.1 uncultured bacterium | reverse complement strand
GATTCGCCAGAACCTTGTGATCGCTCTCGGAACGGTGGCACTCCTGCTGGCAGGCGTTTTGGGTGGAATCATAACCATGGGAAGCGGAATGCTGATCCACGAAGCCTCGCTGTTGCTGGTCGTGCTGAATAGCGTGCGGTTGATGAAACGGCCGCGGCCCCGAGGCAAGGCGTCCATCCACTCTCTCGAGTGCAAAACAAATCTGGAGGACATTCAGGCGCCGATGCCGGCACTGGCCCTTGCCGCCTGAGCCGGAAATGACGAATTCATGAAGCCCGGGTCACCCTGAAACCTTAGAGTATACTCGAGACCGTTAACTCCGCAAATCAGCATAGACACACCATGAGTCAGGAACTGAACCTCAAAACCAGCGAGCTCGCCAGAGAAGCAGGAGTAAACATCCACACCGTGAGGTACTACGAATCGCGCGGATTGCTTCCTGAGCCGCCCCGTAATCGTTCGGGATATCGGAAATATGGACAGGAGCACGTGGAGCATATCCGGTTCATCAAACGAGCACAGGATCTCGGATTCACTCTTGAAGAAATCAACGAGCTGCTGAGTCTGCGGGGCGTGCCCGGAGGAGGAGCGGAGGTACGTGCCAAGACTTCCGAAAAGATGAAGGAAATCGATCAGAAGATCGACGATCTGCAAAGGATCCGCGCAAAACTGGTCGAGCTGAACGAAGCATGCGACCACCACGGCTCACCGGATTCATGCCGCGTGCTCGACGCATTGCAGTACGCATGAGCTCCGCATCATTACATCTCAATCAGACGATCATTCATAACCCTACCTACATCAATATCATGAAACACATACGCATTGCACCCGCGACAATATTTCTGGCTCTCATACTTCATCTGGTTTCCACCGATACCGCAGACGCTCACTGCGACTCGATGAACGGGCCCGTAGTGCTCGCTGCTAAACAGGCCCTTGCATCCGGTGATGTCACGCCTGTCATGAAGTGGATACTGGAGGATCAAGAAGCAGAAGTGGTCGCCGCATTCAATCGTACAATGGAGGTTCGCGGCGAGAATGAGGCCGTGCGGGAGATGGCGGACACCTATTTCTTTGAAACGGTCGTTCGGCTACACCGGATGAGTGAGGGAGTGGGATACACCGGATTGAAGCCCGCCGTTTCGGTCGAGCCCGGCATTGCCGCTGCCGATATCGCTCTCGAGACGGGTTCAATAGAAGCGCTGGAGCAGTACCTGCTGAATCAGGTCCGCAATGCGCTGAACGACCGATTTATTGAAGCAACCAGTGCCCATGCACACGCGGACCACAGCGTAGAGGCAGGACGCGCTTTCGTCGAATCATACGTCCGGTATACGCACCTGGTGGAAGGAATCGAGGCAGCCATCGCTCACACCTCCGCCGAAGGCCATCTGCACTCCGCAGACCACGCCCACTGAGACATCAGTTCTGATCTATATTGGCGAACCTGTCACCCTTATTCGAGATCAACAGCGACCATGGAAAATCCTCAAGCGCAAGTTCGTTCGGTGTCGGCCCTGACACAGGCCGAAACGGTGATCAAGGCAAGCGGTCACGTAAAAGAGGCTGCGGAACATCTGGTTCGATCGGCCCGGTTTTTTTCCGAGAAGCCCGCGGATTATGTTGCCGGCGCTCGTGAAGCGCTGCGGTCGGTTCAGCAATCATACGAAGCGATTCTGGCGTGGCACGGATTCCCCGTCGAGGCAGATATGACCTTGAATACACTGGCGGAAAGTGCAGGTAACGCCGTAAGTATGCTTCGCACGTCGCATAAACGGGCTCTCCACCTCGAAAGCCTGGTCGCGACCTTCACCGAAAACGAGGAAGCCTCGGTCAATCAACGAGAAGGTGCCGTAACGGGATACTTTACCGCTCGAAATACTTTGTCCGTTGTTGTCGGATCGCTTCCCCAGTCCGTAGTGAAGGAGGCGATTCCTCTGCTCAACAAAGCAGAGTCGATACGGACGGGACGAGAGATCGCCGCCCGAGACACGACGATAATCTCGCGGAGACAGCCGGTGTATCCAACCACTCGTCGACGAGCAAACGGTGTATCAAGCTGAGAGCATGTAAACCTGTAATGCTGCTAAACGAGGACGGATCCGTCGGGCAGATCAGCACGTACGGCTCCGGCTACCTCGTTGATCAGTGCTCGAACGAGTTGTTTTTTAACCAGAACGCGTGAATGAACCAGGCGAATCACGCGTGACGGCGCCTTGCCCTTGAACGGCCGGACCGACTCCGGAGCAAAGGAACGCTCTCCCGAAACTGCGAGCCACGGCAGCAACGTCATCCCGTGACCTCGGTCAACCAGGCGCTGAAGCGTTTCGAGGTTGCCGCTTTCGAATTTAATTCCACCCGAATGTGATCGGTCGGGCTCCGGTTCGGGAAAGAGGTTCATCACGAGGTCGCGATAACAATGACCACGACGCATCACCCAGACGGAGTCGGGATCCAGATCCTGCACGCGAATCTCCCGGCGCTCGTAAAGTGGATGGCCGCGCGACACATAGCCCACAAGGGATTCCTCGAACAAAGGGACTTCGTTCAGATCGGTAGCAGACACGTTCGATGCAATCAGACCGACATCCAGGATGTCCCGTCGAATCGCATCGATAATCTCATCCGAGCGCATTTCCTGAACATCCAGAGCTACATCGGGATACCGCTCCGAGAAACTCGTCATTACGGCCGGTAGCAGGTACGGCGCAAGGGTAGATAGTATGCCTACCCGCAGTTCGCCCGACATCTCACCCGTTCGTTCCTGGACCAGCGATTCGAGCCGCTCTACCTCGGCAAGCACGAGGCGCGCATGCTCCAGCACTTCACGGCCGATTTCAGTCGGCTCGATCGGTCGCAGACTGCGATCGAATAAGATCACACCGAGGTTCTCTTCCAGCTTTTGAACTTGCGCACTCAGCGACGGCTGCGCTACATGGCAGGCCTCCGCAGCAAGCCGAAAATGCCGGTACTTATCCAGCGCGACGATATACCGTAATTGCAGGAGAGTCATGATGTGATCAACCTGAAATCACACACGATAGTTTCTTCCTATCAGTCGATGCATTAAAGTTATGAAACCGATTTTCTGCATTCGGTTCATACATATTGTCATGATCGGTATGCGCGACCTCCCTCCTGTCGCGGCAATGCGCGATCCCACTATTCCCTTGGATGCCGAAGAACGACCCGAGCAGGGTGGAATCGGCGGAGGACCATTATGGAGGCATCAAATAACAAGATCCGTATAACTGAGGACCTCATCGACAGGCTGAACCGCCTGCTCGGACCGAAATCGGCGACCGAGCGCGATCACCTGCGAGAGTTACGCCGGCGTATCGAAGACGCAACGGTCGTATCCCCTGAGAACATGCCTCCAGACGTGGTGACCATCGGGTCGAGGTTTCAGCTGAAAGATCTGGAAACGGGCGATCTGATGACATACACGCTCGTGCTTCCTAAACGAGCACGAATCGAACAGGGGTTCGTGTCGGTACTGGCCCCGATCGGAGCACAATTGCTTGGCGCTCGGGAGGGAGAAACGATTACGTTCAGCACTCCCGTCAGCACAAGGCGTCTACGCATCGAGCTCGTTTATGCACCGTCGCCGTCGCCCATGACGGCACCCATCTGACGGACGACGAGCCCGACGACCAGCAATCCAGTCTACGCGCCGGCGACATCATGTTTGCCGGCGCTTTTTCGTTCAGGGCATTTTCAAGTGCGGCTCATCCTATTGAATCGAAATCGCCCTCCAAGTGCTCCACATAGGCTTCAGATATAACTATTGAAACTGACTTCGCGAAGTCAGTTCTGCCGATTCCGTACCTTCAGCGGTTCCGCCCGGCTCATACGCCGGCACACTACATTGCACCTCTTTTCGGAATCATGGCCCCTGTCGAAGTTTCTGCACAGGCTTTTCTCGTCGATAAGTTTGGCGGCACCTCGGTTGCGACAATCGAGCGCATCCGCAAAATCGTCCCCTTAATCCTTGATGAGCATCCTGACCATCGCCGCGTCGTAGTTGTATCGGCACTCGGTGGGGTCACCGACCTGCTCATTGACGCTGTCGATAACGCCATCGAGCGATCCGATCGGCACGGAGAGATATTATCGCAGATCATCGAGCGACATAACTCGGCCATCGACCAGCTCCAGCCCGCATTTCGCGCGGATATTCGGGAGGTGCTGGATGAACTCTGGCAGGAGTTGGAGGAACTGCTCGACGGAGTCTACCTGTTGAGAGAGTGTACACCTCGAACCCGCGACGCCGTGATGAGCATGGGCGAGCGCGCATCTGTTCGACTGGTGGCTGCCGCCTTCAGGGAGGCAGCACGGCAGGCGGTGGCCCTCGACGCTACGGAACTGGTGGTGACCGATGCCACGTTCGGAGAAGCCGGTGTATTGCTGGCGGCAACCAACAAGCGGATACGCGACCGGTTCGATGAGATCGACCCCAGAACAATTGCGGTGGTAACAGGATTCGTGGGATCCACCGAACGCGGCGTCATCACCACGCTCGGCCGATCGGGCAGCGATTATACCGCGACGATTTTCGGAGCCGCTCTCGAGGCGGAACGGGTTGTCATATGGACGGATGTTGATGGGGTGCTGTCCGCGGACCCTCGGCTCGTTCCGGAGGCCTTCACGTTGCCCGAACTCTCCTATCGCGAAGCCGGAGAGCTGGCATTTTTCGGCACCAAAGTGC
>CBFGXY010000167.1:0-4729 GCA_965652945.1 uncultured bacterium | reverse complement strand
ATGCGGGCGCGGACGACGGAAGATGCAGCCCGAAGTCTGAAGCTGACTGTGGTAATCTCATTTATTCCGGCGTTGTCGGGGGCAAAGACACGTGGCTCGATGGTCAGGCCGATTGATCGGGTTGTAGCTCGATCGGCGTTCCTAACGCTGTTCGGGCGGCCAGGCGTGCCACCGGACTGGGAGACGCTGGTGGTCCAGTTCATGGGTTCGTAAACTGGTTCAAAGGGGTCGATCCGCTCGAGTGAACGACCTCGAGGCTCTCTGACGGCTCCGTGGTGCCAGGATGGATCGTAGAAGACGCTCTCAAGTTCGAGTTCCTCGGCTGCATCGCGCATCAGGGTAAGACGGATCAGCCGACCCCGTAGTGGAAGCCCAAGCGTCGATCGGGGCACGCGGAGCAGCTTGATGTGGCCACCCGCTTCAGGGAAAGCATCCAGGAGCCTGACTGAACCAGTATCAGGCTCGGCGCTGAACACGGCATACTCTCCCGCCTGCAACACGGGATAGTCTTCAGCATGACTCATGAAGCGAGACATGCCGTTCTCGTCCGGTGCGTCCGCTAAAGTGACGTCTATCAGCGACAGTGTCCGGTCGCCGAGACTGCAAATCTCAACGTATTCAGGCTGATCGGGGAGGCCATCGTTGGGATCTGCCAGCGGATCGTACATGATTTCGCTGATGATGAGCTCTCCGGCCACTGGTCGCACCGCGATGTCGAAATCGCCAGGCTCAACTTCATCTCCGAAAAGGGAATTGATTCCGGCTATGGACAGTACCGCCGGTCGAACGAATGAATGATGAAGCTGAAGCACGACGTCGGACGGCTGCCTCACGGAGCGGGCAGGTTGTCCGTCGATAGAGATGCGGGATGTCGACGATGGGAATTCTACCGGGCCGGAAAACACGAGGTCCAGTATGTTAGATGCACTCTCGTACACGGCAACTACATCGACACGTGGGTGCTCGTCCGAAAATATGCTGTTACGGGCTCCAGGAGTGGCGCCCTCCTCCGAGATGCTCGGACCAAAGTTCTGCCTTATGCTCGGCGCATCAGGATCGATTCGCTCGATCGACGCGGTGCCCGAGCCCCATGCCGATGTAAACGACAAGGAATCGATGACCACGGACCCCGCACGCAGGTGGACCGCGTCACCGGAATTGTTCAAGACGTGCCAATCAGGCGGCTGAACGAAGTCTACGTCCGGAAACGCCATCGCAAAAGCCACGCTGTCTCTGACAAGGACCGCATATCCGCCTGGATCTATAGTATGTGATTTGTCAGCGGCAGGAGTAAACAGCAGACGGTTATCGGCGAAGTCCAGATGCGAGAGATCCACCACAGTCTGGGATCGATTGAATAGCTCGACGAACTCGAGCTGCTGATCCGGTGGTGCATAATGGATCTCGTTAATGACTACATCGAGATATTCTGGTGAGCGGGGCACGGTAAAAGATGTCGAGCCATCGTATTCCTCACCACTCAGTGCGTATACGGTACTGAGTTCGAGGACGTAATCTCCTGGAGGAGGCACGGCTCCGAGAAGAACCCGAATTTGCCGATGGTCGGTCTCAAGGATCACTTCTCGCACCTCAATGGGAGGGCTGATCCGAAGTTCAATCTCGTTCACCCGATCCAGATCAACAGCTCTGGACATTTCGATCATCAACTGATCCGGTGTACGCGGGTCGTAGGTAACGGCGTGAGGTTCGAAGATGCGAAGGTCTTCCGCGACGACATCGAACTCGGCGGAGAGGTGCAAATGCTGATCTCCTCGTTGATCGTGAATCTCATTGACATGCAGCGTGTGGCGGCCTGCGACGAGCGGTTCGCTTAAGCGCAATCGAACGCCCAGGAGGTGGCTCGAGCCAGGGCACTCAATCCCGTTCACGATCGACCGCGCATCAATCGAATAATTTGCCGCCGTGCATGCATCGTCCCGACTGACCGGCCCGCTGAAGGCGACATCCAGCGTCGTTGGACCGACGACATCAACTCGTTCGATCCACAGTGGCTCAGGTTCGGGTGCTTCGCCAGGAGTGACTTCTACATCACCGAAGAAATACCCCTGCCCGGTGGCTGCGGTATGCTTTACCCAGAATCCGAAATGAGACGAACTCCTGTAAACGCCGTCAGTAGCGGAGATCATGAGCTCGTCGTCGATCCATACCTGCCAAAGATTATCTGAATCCCGGTACACCACGACATCAAATGTGGCTGAGGTCGGTTCCAGGATGGTCGAAGAAGATCGACCCAGTTCCCGTCGGCGCTGCGAAGCATCCCCGTCCATCCGGATTAGACGAACGTCTTTCGTGTTGTTCGTTCCGAGTTGGAGGTAGTATCCGTGTATGTCTCCACGCAGATCAGGAGTATCTGAGATTAAAAAGATGCGCGCGCCGTTGAAGTTGCTCATGTTCACGTCGCGATAGCCGAAGCGAAAGCTCCACGAACCATAGACTTCAGTGGAGGGGGTTGCCAGAAAGATCGTGTCGGAGCGCGCCTCCCCGTCCGATATCAGCATGTTGCGGCCATTCACCGGAGAAACCCGCCACTGATCGACCGTACCGATCCAGGGGGGATCGTTAAAAAAATCTCCGTCGGCAAAATTGTCGGACCACTGTGCTTCCGCTACATGGGGAACGATGAGTAGCAGTAGTATGGCGAGAAGGTAAACGCGATGCATGGCCGCCCTTTATCCTTAAGACGCAGCCGGTGCATTCGTATAGCGTGCGATCACTGTCCTGTTACATCATGGACCGTCGTCGGCCACGCTCGATGCTTCCAGATGACGTTTGAGAACCTCGAACATCAACTCTGACGTCGGCCGGAGGCACTTTTCGTCGATATCAAAACGTGCATCGTGCAGCGGGTGGGCGGTTTCAGGTCCCGACTGGCTGCCGACTCGGATCAATGCGCCGGGAACGTGCTGCAGGTAGTGCCCAAAATCTTCTCCGCCCATACTGGGTTTGGGAATCTGATAGAGGGCCGTGCTTCCTAACATATCCCTGACGGTGTCTTCGACGTTCGCGATAAGGCGTGCATCGTTCACGACGGACGGTACACTCTGATCGAAGGTTACTCTCGCGGTGGCTCCGCAACTTGCTGCAATCTGCGATGCCGTGTCGACCATATGCTTCATGATGATACTGCGCTGGCGCATGCCGGTGCTTCGGAGCGTACCGCCGAAGGTCACTTCGTCAGGAATTACATTATATGCCTCGCCACCGTGAAACCGGCAGATCGTGATAACGGAGGCTTCCCGTGGATCAGAAATGCGGCCAATGAGCTGATAGTAGGCGGAAGCAATTCGTACTGACGCCCAGACAGTATCCACGGCGGCATGTGGTCGCGCAGAATGGCCTGTTCGGCCCGATGCCACCTGGACTCGGAAAACGTCGGCCGCAGCCGTAGCTGCACCAGAAATCAATCCATACCTTCCGGAAGCAAGTGTTGGATCCATGTGGACGGCATAGATGGCATCAACACCATCGATCACTCCGGCATCGACCATCATCCGCCCACCGCTTGGCGCACTCTCCTCATTCGGCTGAAAGATGACTCGCACTCGTCCCGAAAGTGAATCTCGGTTCTGGTGCAATAAAACAGCCGTGCCGATTGCAATGGTTGTGTGCGCATCATGTCCGCAAAGGTGTGCGACCCCGGCATTTCTGGACGCGTACTCCACCGTCTTTCCATCTCGGATGGGAAGTGCGTCGATATCGGCTCTAAAGGCGATGGTTGGACCTTTCGATTCGTCGCCAAAATCAGCGTAGAGACCCGTACCTGCAATCGGTCCCTGGACCTCGATGCCCTCACTTTGCAGTACCTCACGGATATATGCGCTGGTCTGATATTCTTTCAGACCGACCTCGGGGTTCATATGGAGATGACGTCTGATCGAGATAAGTCTCTCGTCGAACGCGGACAATGAAGCAGTATTGGTGGCCATACAGATAGTCGGACTGACAGAAAGCTTCAGATCATACCGCTGCGCTTGCGGAGGATCCACTCGGATGCAAGAAGGAGAATAGCGAGTGCCAGCAGGAGCCATTCATGTCTCAGGGACGATTCCTGTACAAACGTTACCTCCTCGGAGGTGAATCCCGGAGCGGAGGTAGCTTCCTGTATGATACGTTCCAGCTCATTGAGATCGGCCGTGGCGCCGCCCGTCCGTGCTGCGATCTGACGCATGAGCGCGGCATCGGCCCGAAGCTCCTGAAACTCCAGTTCCATCGCACCTACGGAGAACGCACCTTCATCGGATCCCAGAACGAGGTCTCCTGCGGCGGCTTCTGCGGCAAAGAGATACGATCCTTCGGGCATCGGACCCGCCTCCAGGCGGTATCGACCATTGCCCTGATGCGTCATGGTGAACGGAAAAGTCTGGCCGTCGGCTGCCTGGATATCCACTCGAACCTCCGCGTCAAATACCGGCTGCAAACGCTCATCATATACTTCACCCGCAAACACCACGTTCTCGCCTCCTTCGAATAGCTCTTGAACCGGCTGAACCCGAACGAGGCGTTCGTCTTCGGGGCTCGTAAGCCATTGCACCAGGTTTTCGATGAACCGATCGAAGGTGCCGTACGCCGGGTCCAGGGATGGAGGGAGCGTGCGCCACTGCCAGACATCGAAGGCAAGCAGAGCGGCCGTTCTGTGACCCGTGCGGTTGCGAATGAGAATAAGCGGATCATCTAACTCGACCCCTCGGCTGCGAACTGTTGCAAGGAC
>CBFGXY010000166.1:0-4738 GCA_965652945.1 uncultured bacterium | reverse complement strand
AGAGGACGTACCTTCGATCATTTCTGTGAGAATTGTATGATCGACAATTACGGCGACCGGTTGACGGTGAGGTCCGTCAAATATTTCATCGATGGAGCCCTCGGGAGCCGCGGTGCCGCACTTCTTGAAGATTATTCCGATGACCCTGGAAACCAGGGCCTACTGATGCTCGATGTCGGGGCATATCGAGAGAATGTCCGGAAGGCATTCGAGTGCGGCTTTCAGGTCAATACGCACGCCATCGGTGACCGTGGGAATCGCGAAGTCCTCGATGCCTATGAGATCGCGCAGCAAGAAGTGCCTAACCATAGCACGCGTCATCGCGTAGAGCATGCTCAGGTGGTCGCGGTAGAGGATATTCCGCGGTTCGCAGAACTCGGCATCATCGCATCGATGCAGCCGACACATGCCACCAGCGATATGGGATGGGCAGAGGACCGCGTGGGCGCTGATCGGATCCAGGGAGCGTATGTCTGGAGCGGCTTCCTGAAGATCGGAGTCCCGGTTGCCTTCGGGTCCGACTTTCCCGTCGAGCGCGTCGATCCTCTCCTTGGATTCTACGCCGCCGTTACCAGACAAGACGTGGAGGGCCAACCTGTAGGCGGATGGTACCCCGAGGAACGAGTGACCCGCGAAGAGGCCCTTCGAGGATTTACACTCGATGCCGCCTACGCCGCCTTCCAGGAAGACGAACTGGGGTCGATCGAACCGGGAAAGTGGGCCGACTTCGTTGTTCTTTCCGATAACATCATGACAATTCCCGCGCCCCAAATTCTTGATACCAGAGTCATGGCAACCTACATCGGGGGCCAGGCTGTGTATCGGGCAGAGTGAGTGGATCACGTCCGCACGCTTCTTGCCGTTCGGATGAGTCGCCTTTATCTTGCTTCAGTCAACATTCCAGGACGATTCGATTAGAGCCGAAAACCGGTTACATCCAGGCCCGTCTGATTTTGACGGTTGCAGGTGGTCGTGCAGCCGCCAAGTATCCATCCACCAGGATCTGACAGGATCCTCGCACACTCCATAAAATGGAAATCCTCGACATTACCGGACTGCTGATTATCGGAGCGGTCCTGCTCTTTTTTATCCTCTTCATGTACTTCATCCCGGTCAGGCTATGGCTGACGGCCTTTTTCTCGGGAGTGAGGTTGAAATTAGTGCGGGACCTTGTGGGGATGCGCTTGCGGAATGTCTCCCCGGCGGTGATCGTAAAACCGTTGATAACGGCTCATAAGGCTGGAATCTACGTGAGCACACCTCAATTGGAGGCACATTACCTTGCCGGCGGGAATGTGCAGAAGGTAGTTAATGCACTCATTTCCGCAGATAAGGCCAACATCGATCTCACGTTCGAACGAGCCACCGCAATCGATCTCGCAGGCCGGGATGTCTTCGAGGCGGTGCAGGTTTCGGTAAACCCGAAAGTGATCGAAACTCCACCCATTTCGGCTATTGCGAAGGACGGAATCCAGCTGCGTGCCATCGCCCGCGTAACGGTTCGGGCCAATATCGAGAGACTTGTGGGAGGAGCGGGGGAGGAGACGATCATCGCCCGGGTAGGTGAAGGAATTGTATCAACTATCGGTTCAGCCGAGTCTCATGCAGCGGTTCTCGAAAATCCCGATTCAATTTCCCGCGTGGTTCTCTCAAAGGGACTTGACTCGGGAACCGCATTTGAAATCCTTTCAATCGACATCGCTGATGTGGATGTAGGCGAAAACATCGGAGCAAAGCTCCAGACCGATCAGGCCGAAGCGGACTTGCAGGTGGCTCGGGCCAAAGCAGAAGAGCGGCGTGCTGCGGCCGTCGCGCATGAACAGGAGATGCGTGCAAGCGTGCAGGAACAGCGAGCCAACGTCGTTGCAGCCGAGACTGAGATTCCACGCGCCATTGCCGAAGCATTTAGAAACGGTCGCCTCGGGGTGATGGATTACTACCAATTGCAGAACATCCAGGCGGATACCAAAATGCGAGATGCCATCGGGGGCGAGGGATCGGAATCTCAGGGGACGAAAAAAATCTGACGGCGTTTGCGGTTTCGACCACGTATGGTAACTCGAATGCTGTCTTTCGGGCTGAATTGTCGGAGCGCAGAAGTAGAGCTTCGCGATTCGCATGAAAATACATCCCGGTCTTAAGAAGCCGAGATGTTGAGTCGATTAGTCAATCATGGATACACTCGAAGTTTCTCCGGCGCGTATCGCGCGGTTTACTGCGTTCGCAACTATGGGGGCCCTTGGGACCACTCAGGAGCTCGCCAGCATTTGTCTTCAGAACATTGCTGATGCCGAGTCTGAGCTTGTTGCCGAGGAGACGCTTTCGCTTGTAGCCGTCACTACGGCTCGAGCGGCAGAGGTCGGACTGCGCGAGTATCCGTCGGTTGCCGCGGCTGTGGTTGCGCCTTTGATGGATCTGCCATTCCTGTATCGCGATTATCTCATCGGGGGCGCGATGATCCTGAAGCAGGAGGCGATGCTGGAGGGAACTGAAAACATATATGGACGACTGCAACGCAAGCAGGAATTCTACAACGTCCACTTCCCTGCGGACACGTTCCCGGGAGAAGTCGTACTGAACGATAAAATGGCTCTCTGGATGGGACGCGTCAGCCCTCCGGGGCTGCCCGAGATGCCTGCTGAGCGTCTGGCGAAGCTGGACCTCATACCGATCCTGCTGACGCACTTGAAACTCGTGCTCGCCTTCGGTCGACGGGGCTTCGAAGACGACTAATGTAACCAGGCCGAAGGGTTACACCTCGTCGGTATATGCCCTCGGCATGACCTCGATTTTCATCAGGTCGATGCGGCTGGTAGTCGCACGGAGTATGGTAATTTTAAGTCGACCGATCCGGAGTTCCTCGCGCGCCGTAGGGATGTACCCAGCGTGTTCGAGGACGAATCCGGCGACGGTCTCATAGTCTCCGTCTTCGATTTCTAAATCGTACCGATCGATCAAATCCTCCACGCGCACACGACCGCTGACGATATAAAGGTTCTCGCCGATCTGGCGAAGAACATCTTCCTCCACATCGAACTCGTCCTGAATATCACCGAACAGTTCCTCGAGTAAATCCTCCCGAGTTACGAGCCCGGCTGTTCCACCATATTCATCGATCACAATGGCGATCGAAGTGCCCGTTCCGAGAAACTCGCGCAACAAGTCCTTCGAGAGCTTGGACTCCGGAACGTAGCGCGCCGGCCGCATGATCTCGGCTATGGAACTCGGCGAGCCAAACAAGTCGTGTGCGAAGACGATTCCGACGACCCGGTCAATATTGTCTCTGTAGACGGGCAGCTTAGACAATCCACTGTCGACGAATCGCTCCATCACATCCTGGATGCTTGACTGCTCGCTAATCCCGATTATATCCGTGCGGGGCACCATCGACTCCTTGACGCGCACGTCAGCCATATTAAGCACATTCTCCAGGAGCTCCGACCCATCATCATCCGCATAAGTCGTATCGGCTCGGGCATCCTCACGACGCCATTCGAATTCGCGTAAGAACAGCCTTCTGGTCGCTGCGCCATTAATTTTAAACGTACGCGCAATCAGATCGGCCATGGCCTCTACGGCCCATCGCAGAGGCGCCAGTAGAAAAATCATAACGCGTAACGGACGCGCGATTACAAAAATTGAGTGGTTGGCAGTCTCCCGCATCAGAATGCCCGGTAGCATGATTCCAAAGATCAGAAACACCGCAGATCCCGCCGCGAGGAGTATCAACACTGATATCAGCAATGCGAATCCGGGAGATGTCCCCGACGGGCCGGCAATCCATTGCATCAGTTGAGGGAGGAAAGCTTCGACGAGCAGCGTGCCGTAGGCTACCAGCCCAAGCATGCGTCCGATGAGCGTCGTCGACAGTACATCCTCCGGCCGATCGTAGAGGTGTCGAACGGCATTCACCGAGCCTTTTGAGCGAAGGGTCGGAATCTCCGTGCGCAGGCGGTTCGCAGTGACCAGCGCGGTCTCGGAACCATAGCTGAAGGCGCTCAGCAGAAGTAGCAGAATGACGGCCAGAATTTCCATTCGTCGGTCCCGGCCAGGCCGTGGGAGTACGCCGCCCGGCTATGCGAGTATCTAACGGCCGGTAAATTCCGGTTTTCGACGCTCCAAGAAAGCGGCGGCGCCTTCACGGAAGTCCTCCGTGGCGCAGGCATTTCCGAAAAGCGCGGCTTCGTGGCGCAGTCCTTGTCTCAGTGGGAGGTCCGACGTGCGCAACGCCTCGAGTGCCATCGCGACCGCCATCGGGGCCTTCGATGTAATCGAAAGAAGCATCGATCGGGCTTCGTTCAAGAGCTCGGATCTCGAAACCACGCGGTTGACAAGGCCGATCTCAAAGGCCCGCGCTGCATTGATTTGCGAACCCGTCAGAATGAGTTCCGTGGCTACTCCTCGTCCTACGATCCGGGGCAGTCTCTGCGTCGCTCCGTACCCGGGAATGATACCAAGAGACACCTCCGGCTGCCCGAATACGGCATTGGCCGCTGCGATTCGCAAATGACAGGCCAGCGCCAGTTCGCTGCCGCCGCCAAGCGCGAAACCGTTGATCGCCGCAATGACAGGCTTAGGCGTTTCTTCGATCAAATTAAAAACGGCCTGTCCACGAAGGGCAAACCGGTGACCTTCCAACGCATCCAGATCCTTGAACTGCCCGATGTCCGCACCGGCTACGAAGCTGCGATTCGCAAATGACAGGCCAGCGCCAGTTCGCTGCCGCCGCCAAGCGCGA
>CBFGXY010000165.1:0-4762 GCA_965652945.1 uncultured bacterium | reverse complement strand
GACATGTCGGATATTCTTTACCGACTTCGACGCCTCGGACACCGCCGATTCAATAGCAGATTCGATCGAATCGCCTTCGGCGAGGATTTCGATGACTTTCGCGACAGACATAGCTTCCTCTGTTGTTTGTGACCATGTGACATGATTTCCGCAGCCCGCTCCCTTTCGCGAATGCTGCGGCGTCGCCCAATCTACAATTTCAGAAGCGGGATGCCCCGGCGAGCGACCGTCTGTGACAGGCTTATCACGTAGTGACCCACGGCTCGTCGTCTACACGCTTCTCACCGGCCTCGACAGCCGCCTCGATGTGATTCTGAGGAGGCGCAAACGGACACGTTGCGTAGGGAGTGAATGCACAGGGTGGATTATACGACCGATTAAAGTCTATCCAGGTCTCTCCGTTCTCATCCTCATGATCGATGTAAACGTAGCGGCCGGCTTCGTACGTATCCGACGTGTTGGTGGGGTCGGTGAACATGACGAAATACCGGGAGGGGCCACCCTCCAGTACATCGAGCTCATAACTGCTCCCTTCAACTTCGAACCGGATCTTTCCGGGAGAAATCATTTCCGCAAGCGTTCCGAGGACGGTCGGCACCGGCAGCGTGCGAACCGGTTCGTATGGATGGAACGTCGCATGTACGTTCCACCTGGCGTCGACAGGATAAAAGGGAAGGTCTTCAAGCGTGAGCCGCGATCCCAGGGAGCGATCGTAGACCCGCACCGCATAACGCCCGTCGCGTTCGATGGCATACCATTCGACCCCATCGAGTTCGATGGTCGTAGGATCGCCGGAGCCATCGTCGATCAAACGGATGTCGTCAGCCAGTTGACCATCGTGCAGTACCTCGACCTTCGGCTCAACGCTCATGGTTATGGTCTGCCCGTCAAAAGCAATCGTACCGATTCGATCTGGGAGGCGCGAGGGAAAGACTATGTCGTTTGAGGCCGATCCCCCAAACGTCATGACGCCCTGATTCAACCAGTGGAGTCCGACCAGCGGGACCCAGTTGGTCCGAAGACTCTCGACTCTTGCCGCCTTCCACGTATCGATTTCTTCAATCCAATCTGCGTAGGACTGATCGTTTGTGTTTTCAGAGCCGCAGCCGAAAACAAGGATTATGGCCGGCACGAGCAATACCGTGAGACGACGCATCATATGACGTTGGTTTGGGATGGGATGGTATAGCCAAAATCCCGAACGCGTCAATAGAGCGCAAGATCGCCAAGTCTGTGCACCTGCATAAAGCATTGGACGATCGGTATCCAATCCGCGAAATATCCTAATGGATTCGAATTACAATAGGGCGGTTCGAATTGCTATCTTTGCGCCCCGCCTAAAATGTAGAACTTTCACGTATCCCCTCACGTGATTGATCAATCAATCGCTTCCCGGAGGCTGTTCGTCCAAGGTTTCGTTCAACTGTCATCAAAGGTATGTTGATCGACGACACGGTGAGAAACGCGTGGTGGCGTTTCGTGCGGCTCTGGAGGCCGATGGCGGTCTGGACGATCATCGTGTATGCAGTCGTTGGTCTGGCACTTGGGCCACTCCTCTCATCACTTCTTGCTCTCGCAGTATTTCGGGCGGAGCGCCCTATCGTTGGGAATGTAGATCTGCTCCGCTGGGTTGTTGATCCCCTTGGCGCGACTTACCTGCTGGCAGCGGCGTCGATTGCGATAATGGGCGCCGTGGTACGATACGCCGGCATCTTCCACATCATCACGGGCGATGAGGAAGGCACTTCGACATCGACGAGGCGAATTCTCCTGGACCTGCTTCCAGACTTTCCTGCGCTTTTCCGATTGTGTCTCTCATCGGTTGCGATCGCTGCTCTTGCGGCGGTTCCACTGGTCATTGGACTCTTCTGGATCTACCATTTCTGGTTAAGCCCTTACGACATAAATTATTATCTCGTCGAGCAGCCTCAGGAATGGCGAACGGCATTGATTCTGGCCGCTGTGTGGACAACGGTCTGGGCAGCAGGCGCTCTGTATCTGGCTATGCGGACGCTCCCCTCGCTGCCTGCTTATCTCGATGGCCACCGTCCTCTTCGGCGTGCGATCAAAGAGTCATGGGAACGAACCCGTGGCGACGCATTTCTTGCAGTCAGACTCTTCGCCTTCTGCGTAGTTGCCTGGATCATCCTCCGCGCCACAGTTCAGGCTTCATACCAATTCATCGCAGCGGGCATCATTTCTGCGATAGCCGCCACCGCGACCAGCCTTAACCCGATACTCTACTCCGTCACAGCGTGGGCGGGGCTTGCCTTACTGCTCGACGGGGTCGTGTCGTTTTTAGGATTCTCCTTCACAGCCTCAGTCCTCACTAAGTTTTACCTGGATGATACCGACCTGCACCGCCTCGCACCTCCGAAGCGGGTATCGCTTTCATCCTTGCCTCGGCGAGTGGTTCGCGTGTTACTGCGGTTGATTGATCCACGTCGGTCGGTTCCCATTCTCGGCTTAATCCTGCTATTGAGTACTCTGCTCAGCGGCCGGATCCTCGGGGATCGTCCCGGTTATGTCGACTTCGCGGTGTCTGCGCATCGGGCGGGTGCGTCGCTCGCGCCGGAGAACACGCTCCTTGCGCTCGAACGATCGATCGACAGCGGCGCCGACTATGTCGAGATCGATGTTCAGCTGACACGCGACAGTGTACTCGTGGTGGTGCATGATGCCGATCTAATGCGCGTAGCAGGAGAAAGCCTGAATATCAAATCGTCAGCGTACGATGACATCCGAGACGTTATTCAAGGCGATATAGAAGGCGACGCACGCTTGCGTAGAGTCGCGACTCTTGATGAATTCCTTTCTCGTGCGAAGGGGCGTGTACGGCTGATGATCGAGTTGAAGCAATATGGGCCCACTCCGGCACTGGTGCCTGCTGTGATTCATGCCGTTCGCAGGCACAGCATGGAGGATCAAGTCATTATCATATCGCTTGAGCCCGAGTTATTGCGCGAGATTGTCCGCAGTGCCCCTGAAATCAGTACCGGATACGTGGCATCATTAGCCCTGGGCGATCTCAACCGCCTTCCCGTGGATGTGCTTCTCGTGAGCCCGCGTCTCGTTTCGGACCGCCTGGTTCGCGCCGCGAACGCATCAGATAAGCAGGTCTTCGTCTGGACTCTGAATGACACGCCCGATATGCTGGATGCCGTTCAACGAGGCGCCGACGGGATCATCACAGACGATCCTATGCTTGCCGTTGAGCTTCGAGACGAACTCTCGCGCCTCAGTGCCGCAGATCTTCTGTTACTCAGAATCTTCGACCTGATCCCCGACTTGAGGCCGGCCGAGATCAGTAGCACCGAGTAGATAACGAGTTGCTTATCTGAAGACATTCGGAGTTGAATGCCGATTTGAAATCGAGACAAGAATGGATAACGTAAGTCATACGCTAGTCGGTGCTGCCCTGGGAGAAGCCGGCTTGAAGAAGTACTCAGGGCTGGGAATGGCCACGCTCATGATCGCAGCGAACCTGCCCGATCTGGATGTAATTGCAATTCCCTTCGGTGCGAATCTGACCTTCCGACGGGGATGGACCCATGGCCCGCTTGCTATCCTCATCTTGCCGTTTGTCCTGACTGCATGTGTGGTAGGATTCGACAGGCTTCAATCTCGAATAGGAAATCGACCGCTCGGCAGGGAGCCCGTTCGCCCACTGCCAATACTTGCACTCTCATTCGCGGGCTTTATCACACACCCATTTCTTGATTGGCTGAACAATTACGGCATCCGACTCCTGATGCCCTTCTCACACGAATGGTACTACGGCGACGCGCTGTTCATTATCGATCCATGGTTATGGACGATGATGGGGGCAGGCATTTTCCTTGCTCGTCGGAGGCAACGTCGCTCGGCACCTCACCCCGGGGCTCCCGCCAGATGGGCTCTCGCAATACTCACGGTGTATATCGGGCTGATGATCATTGGAAGTCGAAGCGCAGGTCATGCTGCGGAAACCGCCATCTACCACGAGACCGGATCCATGCCCGTGGACGTAATGGCGGGCCCCGTTCCCGCCAACCCGCTTCGGCGGGAGGTGATCTACGACACGGGTACTGCCTACGGATTCGGCTCGGTCACCTGGCGACCGAGGCCATACGTAGAGCTGCAGTCTGATCACGTGCCCAAGAATTTCGATCACAGCGCTGCAAATGTGGCTGCGGCAAGAACGGATTTCAAAGACTTCCTCTACTGGTCCCGCTTCCCTTACTTTGTGGTGCAAAACGACACGGGCGGATTCCATGTGAAACTTGGAGATGCCCGGTTCCGGAACGAAATCGGGGCAGGATGGGCAACGGTGTCCGCATTCATTCCACTGCCCGAAGT
Organism: uncultured bacterium; assembly: GCA_965652945.1. GTDB lineage: Bacteria > Bacteroidota > Rhodothermia > Rhodothermales > CAZKDQ01 > CAZKDQ01. The sequence continues at coordinate 424 of CBFGXY010000165.1, read as the reverse complement.
GGAACATTAGACTTTGCTCGACATCATTCTGCCTGAGCGGGCATGTTCCGTATTCGTGATTTAGAATCCTCCATCTCCCTTTCTGAGGCGCCCATTCAATGAAAGCTCAACGGAATGATCCCTGCCCGTGCGGAAGCGGACTCAAGTACAAGCACTGCTGTGAATCCGCCAAAAGCCCAATGGCCACCTCCCGCTGGATGACTGTTCTGATCGGGGTGATCATGGTCGTCGGGGCGCTGATTGCCATTCGAGCGTTTTCAACGGCCGACCAGTCTGCAGGTGGATTCGGCCCTCCGGATGGTCCAGCACCACCAGGCAAGGTATGGTCCTACGAACACGGCCACTGGCACGATGCACCTTGACCTGACCCGGGGAGGCTCTGTTATCCTTCAACGGCAACCCATGCCTGCCGGCGGTGGCTCTT
>CBFGXY010000164.1:0-4768 GCA_965652945.1 uncultured bacterium | reverse complement strand
CCGGACACCGTAATACGCGTCGGAAGCGCCATGCCCGTTGGACCAACGGACGTACCTCTCAGGTCCACAGGTTTCGATGGATCTACCACATGATACAGGAGTGTATCCGTTCGAGCACCCTCGTCGGTCGCAACGATCTGGAAGTAGGTCGACCGAAGCTGCTGATCAGACGACCCGTCGAATACAACGATCGAATCCTGTTCTATGGTTACGAAGGATGGCTGATCGATCACGTGGTATGAGACATCACCGGTAAACTGGGACATGCGTAGTGTGTCTCGCTGGGTTTCACCATTGATGCGGATCGACTTTCCCGCCGGCAGGAATCTGGGGTTCCACTCGGTCTGGGGGCCGAACTCGAATTCGTTAGAGGCAAGCTCCCGCACGAGTTCGCCGCTTTCGTCCTGGCCATACATCTTCATCGTCCAGGTACCATGATGCTCCACCGGCGTCCAGTATGAGTTCATCGGCCAGTAGAAATACCAGATCCCGATCCGGGTATTCTCAGGTACATTGTAGTTCGCGTATGCGAAACGAACATCGTCAGGTCGATAGATGTCGAGGCGGTACTCCTCCGATTCGCCCGCCTGTGCGAGAAACCAGAAAACGATGTGGCTTTGATCGGTTGGTCCGAACACCGCCGGTTGAGAGGGCCTCTCGATGAACGCACCCCAGTCAAAGTTGTCGACGTTTCCACCCATTCCTTCCCGGGTCGTGACGCCGAGGTCAAAGATCTTCAGAGGATCGCCACCTACGTACGGTTGTTGCTCCTCCCACATGCTTGGAAGCGTTGCTACGGTGCCTTCGAATGGATCTCGAGCGACCGACGTACCGTCTTGTGTTCGCAGGACCTCGAAATGAAGGTGCGGAACATCCGAAAAACCCGAACTACCGACGTATCCCAGCAACTGACCTTTTTCGACTTCCTCGCCGATTTCCACCGTAACGGAGTTTCGACGCAAATGGAGGTACATCGTCGACCAATCGTTTCCGTGATCGATAATTACGCCATTTGCCTGAGTGCGAAGCTCCGGATCCCAGTATACATTCCGATCGAAATATTGATACTCGTAGCCTGTAACTACACCGGCCTCGGCGGCAAATACCGGAACGCCCTTATCCATCTCGCGGAAGTTTCGCAAGGTGAAGTCGGTTCCTCTGTGGCCATCGTAGGTATGCGCCCGCCCCATGTAATCCTGCACGTTACCAGAAGAATCGTGATCTACATAACCTGTCAGGAGTAAATCGACATTGATTTCTCCTTTCATTGGAAAAACGAATGCCGGCTCATCTGTCTGACTCAGAGCAGGATGGTTCCGGATTCGAGCGCGAACGGCCTCATCAATTACAGGGGCGGCGGGTGGTCCATGGACAGGCGTCTCGAGAGGGATAAAGCCCCACCGCATCTGTCCTCTGATCTCGTGATCGTTATCCTGGGCAAACGCGCCCTGGACACCCATTAGAGACAAAACTAAAACGGTAGCGAAAGACTTCATTCTGACGGTCATTAAAATGTAGGATGCCTCCTTCGATTAAGGTTAACTAAGCGCGTCTAATGCGAAGTACTTCATCGACCGCCAGGAGGGGCAACTATAGATGATTCGTAAATAATATTCCGGGACTCACACAACGATGTAGATTAACGTCTGAATCCCATCGAGATATTTTGACGCAAGATTATATTATCAGAAGACTTTGAGAAAGGCCCTAAAAGTATGAACTGATTGACAGGATGAAATGGCGTTATTCAATCAATGCGACGTGAGATGGCGATCGTGATGCGTTTCAGATGCTCATACTATCATCGAGGATGAGCATCACGAACTCGCACATCCGCAGCATCATCGGTGGAGTCGCCGCGCGACGATAAACAACTTCCTGCATGTGAGATATTAAAAGCTCGTCCGTGCCAGCAACGCCTTTACCGATCGAGCGCATTTTCTTTCGGAATGCAGCTCATCACATCGTAGTGGATTATACCACACGCCGGCAAGCCTCTGAGGCCGCAGCAAGTGGGGGCCATGGCCTTAGATGACTGTTAAGTGCTATCGCACGAGTACCATCCTCCCGCTTGCAGCACGACCTCCGGCGAATATCCGGTAGAGGTAAAGCCCACTCGGTGCCGACGATGCATCCCACCGAGTGGAGTGGCGGCCCGCCGCCTGATGCTCATCCACAAGCGTTGCGACCTCGCGCCCGAGTATGTCGAAGACCTGTACCTGGACGTGACCTTCGGTGGGGATGGTGTAGTCGATCGAGGTCTCGCTGCTGAAGGGATTGGGGTAGCTGCCAATCAGATGAACGTGGTCCGGCAATGTCTGGTCGACGAATTCGGATGACGTGCCGATGGCATCGAGCGGCTTCGTCGGGTCGACGATGTGGTACCACATCGTATCGGTGCGGGCATGAGCATCTGTGGCTACGATCTGGAAGTACGCGGACCGCGACATCTGATCGGACGAGCCTTCGAACACCACAATGGAATCCTGTTCGATACTGACGAACGAAGGCTGATCGAGCACGTGGAACGAAACGTCTCCGGTGAAGGCGGACATCCTCAAGGTATCGCGCTGAGTCTCGCCGTTGATCCGGATGGACTTCCCAGCCGGAAGGAACCGCGGTGCCCATTCCGTTTCGGCGCCCATCTCGATCGAGGTGGCGTATAGTTCCTCAGTAAGATTGCCGTTGCCGTCGTCTCCGAGCATACGGAACTGCCACATCCCATAGTCCGCCTCAGGCATTGGTTGAGGCACCGGCCAGTAGAAGTACCAGATGCCGATTCGGTACTTCGCGTTCATCGTCTGTTCTGTGGAGGTATAGAGCGAGCCATCCGGCTTGATGATCTCGAGGCGATAGCGCGCATTGACCTGGTTTTGCGCGAGGAACCACACCACGATGTGCTGCTGATCGTTCGCGCCGAAGACTGCCGGTTGCGAAAGCGGCTCGAGAAAGGCCGCCCAATAGAATGCGTTCAGGTCGCCACCCATCGACTCTCGCGTGGCCAGGCCGATATCGTACACCTTCAAAACATCGTTGCCGACGTAGCGATGCTGATCCGCCCATAGACTTGGCCCCGCGTGTGCAGGTCCTTCGAAAGGATCCAGCATGACGACATTCTCGCCATCCATGGTTCGGACTTCGAAATGCAGGTGCGGCAAATCCGAAAAGCCCGAGCTGCCGACATATCCAAGAAACTGGCCCTTCTCCACCTCCTCGCCTACTTCAACGGTGACTGAGTTGCGGCGGAAGTGCAGGTATGCCGTGGCCATGTCTTCTCCGTGCCCGAGCACGACGCCATTCACCTGCGCACGCAGCTCAGGACTCCACGTCGCGTTGCGATCGGGATGCGTGTACGCAGTGGCACCGACGACACCGGATGCGGCTGCGTAGACCGGCACGCCGAGATCCATCTCGCGGAAGTTACGGATCGCGATATCGGTGCCGGCGTGGCCGTCGTACGTGTGCGCCTCGCCCATGTAGTCTTTGATTCCGGTCGATCGGTCATGGTCGAGGTAGCCGGTCAGGATGAAGTCGACATCTATCTCCCCCTCGAGCGGCAGGTCAAACTCTATCTCGTCGGCGCGGCTGTTCGTCCGATAGGTCGACATTAGCGCGCGCATCGGTTCGTTGATGGTCAATGCCCTCGACGCGACCTCCTGATGCCCCTTCTCATTGAGCCCGATGAAGCCGGAGCCAAGAACGTCGGGTCCCATCGCCTCCTGCCCGACGGCGCTGTATGTGCCGATGCCTAAAAGCAGCAGTACTGCGGCGAAAGTCTTTAATCTGGAAATCATGATCGACCTGGGTGGGATTAATAGCAGCCGGTGTCTTGTAAATAACGAGATGCATCGCCGAATCTCATCACCGGCTCCCGGCGGCCAGTTCGCGAGGGTAATGGAGGTCCGTATGAGAAGTGTTGGCGACGCTTCGTGTTTACATCTGACAGGTTGGTGAGTACGTGTTGAGCCCGAGCGCGGGTGTTTGCCGTATCGGTTACTGACACCAATTCGAGGCCGAGCCCTCCCCCGGTTTCACCGAGAATGTGTTTAATTCCATCGCGTGCTGTTGTCCGGAGTTTCTATTTCGAGGAATGCTTGCAAATTAATTTTGCGGCGGGTGCATTTCATCCTATGGGGGAGGGGCCGCCTTTGTGAATTCGTCCCTATATTGGATTCTTTATTCCTTCATCGACCAAGATTGCAATGGAGGGAACGACGCAGAAAAAGGTGTCGGTTCTGCTGCAGGCCGCCGGTAACGGGGATACCGATGCCCTGAACGCGCTGCTGCCTCTACTGTACAACGAGTTGCATGAGTTGGCTCACCGGCAGCGACTGCGGGGGAGCAGCCACGCAACCCTAAACACGACGGCGCTCCTTCACGAGGCCTATTTAAAGCTGTCGAAAGCGGAGAACGGTTACAAGGATCGAATCCATTTTTTCCGGACGGCCGCGCAGGCTATGCGTCAGATTCTGGTCGACTATGCACGGCGCCGGCACGCGCAGAAGCGTGGAGGGAAGCAGAGCGACGCCACGTTCGACGACGCGTTTTTTCTCGCGGAGCGCCGCTCGGAGGAAATTATAGCACTTGACGAGGCGCTCGAGCATCTTGCGGAACTGAGTCCGCGGCAGAGCGAAGTCGTCAAGATGCGCTACTTCGTCGGCTTCACGATTCCTGAAACGGCGGAAATCCTCGGCATCTCGACGGCCACCGCATGGCGCGACTGGGCTGCGGCGCAGCGTCCTCAGCCCGACCCAAATGATCGGGACAA